>JAQGKB010000360.1 GCA_028290345.1 Hyphomicrobiales bacterium
CAGCTATAATCGCACCCGGCTCAAATGCCTCGATTACCAGGCCCCGGCAGAGCGTCTCGCTAATCTCACGGGACACAACACCTGCGCGGGAATGACGGCGGGTGGGGGCACGAGGCCCCGGCCACTAGCTCCGCAGCAGATCCACGAACCGTTTCAATGTCTTGCCGAACCCCTTGCGTCTTTTCTCCGTCAATTCCCCGAGCAGGGCCTCTTCGAGTTGTTGCCAGTTGTCGGAGAGGATGGTGCGGATGCGGGCGCCGCGGTCGGTGAGGCGGAAGGTGGGCAGCAGGTCGGGGCTCACTGTGTCGCGCAGGATCAGGCCGCGCTCGATCAGGCGGGCGACGCGGCGCACGAGGGCGTCGCCGTCGAGGCCGGTCATTTCGCCGAGATCGAATTCGGTGATGCCGCCCTCGGTGCCGAGCACGAACAGCACGGCGTCGTCGCCGGGCTCAAGCCCGCGTTCGACCAGGGGGACCAGCAGCCGCTGACGGGCAAGCTGGCCGGCTTCGATCAACCGGTACAGCGTCGAGGTGCGGCTGGGCTTGGACATGGGCGGGAAAATAGTCCGAACTCCGTCTTGGCGTCGATTACAAGGTTAGCCTATCGTTAATCGTGGCGCTATCAGGCGGCGTCATTGTTCGCTGGTTGCGAATAAGTTATGCGTCTGCCCCTCTGCACGAAGCGAGTGAACCGGGTGGCTACCTATTTTGCCGAGGAACTGACGGCACCCGAGTTTTCCGGGTTCGTGACCGCCGCCACCGTGGGCGTGCTGCCGGTCGCCGCGATCGAGCCGCACGGCCCGCACCTGCCGCTCTCGACCGATAGCGATATCGCGCGCGGGCATCTGGCGGCGCTGCACGATTTCATTCCCGACGAGATCGACGTGCTGGTGCTGCCGCTGCAGGGCATCGGCCATTCGATCGAACATTTGGGTTTTGCCGGGGTGTTCAGCCATAGCGCCGAAACCCTGCTGCGGGCGTGGACCGACGTGGCGCAGGCGTTCCATGCGGCGGGCGGGCGCAGGCTGATCATGGTTTCGAGCCATGGCGGCAATTCCGAGATTGTCGGGCTGTTGGCAACGCGGCTGCGGGTGGAGTTGAACATGCTGGCGGTATCGGCGGCGTGGCTGCGCTTCGGCCAGCCGAAGAGCTTGTTCGACGAGCGCGAGCTGGCCTACGGCATCCACGGCGGCGACATCGAAACCTCGCTGATGCTGCACTATTGCCCCGAGCTGGTGCGGATGGACGAGCGGGCGGATTTCGTCTCGGCGGGCGAAGCCTGGGATGCCGAGACGCATGAGCTGAAGGTGCATGGCCGCACCCGGCCGGGGTGGACCAGCCGCGATCTCAATCCGCAGGGGGCGGTGGGCAATGCGCTGCTCGCCACGGCGGAAAAGGGGGCGGCGAGCGCGCACCAAATCCTCGCCGGGTTCGGCGAACTGGTCGCCGACGTGGCCGCGTTTGATCTGGGCCGGCTGGCGGAGACGCGCTGATGCAGGATCTGGCGCGGATCAGGGCGTTTGTGCAGGTGTTCGATTCGGGCGGCTTTTCGGCCGCCGCCCGCCAGCATGGGCGGTCCAAGGCCCTGCTCTCGAAATATGTCACCGATCTCGAGGATTATCTCGGGGTGCGGCTGATGAACCGCACGACGCGAAAACTGTCGCTGACCGAGGCGGGCGAGGCGTATTACCGGGAAGCCAGCCAGCTCCTGGCGCAGCTCGATGATCTCGATGCGACGATTTCGGACCAGACCAGCGCGCCGCGCGGGCTGCTGCGGGTGTCGGCGCCGCGCAATTTCGGCGAGAGCACGCTGGCGCCGGCGATCTTCGCCTTCCTCGCCGAGTACCCGGCGGTGACGCTCGATCTGCGGCTGGAGGATCGCTATGTCGATCTGGTCGAGGAGGGGATCGACGTGGCGCTGCGGATTTCGACGATGACCGATTCCTCGCTGATCGCGCGCAAGATCGCCGATATGAGCCTGATGATCGTCGCGGCGCCGGCGCTGGTCAAGAAGCTCGGGGTGCCTAAAACTGCCGACGACATGCGGCGGATGCCCTGCATCGTCGATATCAATTTGCAAGGACAGGCCAACTGGCGCTTCATCGAGGATGGCAAGCTGGTGTCGGTGCATGTAACCGGGCCGGTGCGCTGCAATTCGCCGCTCGCGGCGCGTTCCGCCGCCATCGCCGGACTGGGGTTTGCGGCGCTGCCGTCATATCTGGGCGAACCGGCGGTGGCCGATGGTAGCCTGGTTTCGGTGCTGGCCGATAGGGTACCGACGGGACAGACGCTGCAGGCGGTCTATCCGCATCGGCGGCATCTCGCTGGCAAGGTGCGGACGTTGATCGACCATTTGGTGAAATGGTTCGAGGAGCACCCGGTGCACTAGAGCAAGATCCATTCCGATGGAATCGGAATGGATCTCTAAGTCTTTGTGTTGTCGCGCGATCGAACCGGAAAAGTCTGCAACTTTTCCTGATCACGCTCTGGCGGGCAAAGAGTCAAAACGTTGCGGTGGGTTAGCCCAGGGTAACACAATTGAGCCGGAATTGGCTCCTACCGCTCGCTCGCGCCTTCGGCGGTCGTTCCGAACTGGCGGAGTCTCAATCGGGGGCAGGGTATTGAGGATAGTCCGGGCCATTCGCAGCCGCTTCGCAATGTTCGCCATTGCCGGGGCCGCGCTGATCGCAGCCGCTGCGCCGGCGTTTGCCCACCCGCACATCTTTATCGACGCCAAGGCGACCGTCGTTTTCAACGACAAGGGCGAGGTCAGCGGCGTCCGGCACGAGTGGAAATTCGACGAGGCCTATTCGGCCTGGTCGGTGCAGGGGCTCGATGCCAATAACGACGGCAAGATCACCCGCGACGAGACCCAGGCGCTCGCCGACGACAACATGAAGGGCCTGTCGGAATATAGCTTCTATACTTTTGCCGGCGAGGGCAGCGACCAGAACCTGAAGATGACGGCCGCACCGAACCCGGCGATCGATTTCGACGGGCAGCGCACGACGCTGAGTTTTGGGGTGCAGTTCAACCCGCCCTACAAGATCAAGGATACCCTCGAGGTCGGGATCAACGATCCAGAATACTACGTGGCGATCACCTTTGCCGATGCGAGCGAGGTGACCATGGAGAATGCGCCGCAGGGCTGCACCGCCGGCCTCACGCCCGCCAAGCAACTCGACCCGCAGCTGGCAGAACAGCTCTATGCTCTGGGGCCGGACGTGACGCAATTGCCGCCGACGCTGGCCAACGCGATGCGCGGCATGCAGGGCTCGATCGAGGTGCTTTGCCCGGCGATTGCAGTGCCCTCCCACAACGCCGCCGCACCGGCTGCGCCCGCCACGGCCGTCGAGGCGGTGAGCCTGCTCGGCAACGCCAAGGCCGTGCCGTTCAGCGGCCCGCCGATGGAAACCATGGGCTTTAACCTGCCGCGCACCCCTTTCGTGCTCTGGCTGCAGGACCAGCAGAAATATTTCTACGCCGCGCTGACCAGCGCGCTCAGCGAACTCAAGGCCGACAATCGGGCTTTCTGGATCTTGGGGCTGATCTCGTTCCTCTACGGCATCTTCCACGCGGCCGGGCCGGGGCACGGCAAGGTGGTGATCTCGTCCTACGTGATGGCCAACGAGCGGCAACTGCGCAAGGGCGTGGTGCTGAGCTTTGTCTCGGCCAATCTGCAATCGATCGTCGCCATTGCCTTCATCGCGGTAGCCGCCGGCATCCTCAACCTCACCAGCATCGCCATGAGCGCGGCGGCCAACTGGATCTCGATCGGTTCCTACGCCATGGTGGCGCTGCTCGGCCTGTGGCTGATTGCGCGCAAGCTGTTCGGCTGGGGCCATGGCCACAGCCACAAGCCGGTGGTGGCGGACGACCGGCGCGACCACAGGAAGGTGCGGCAGCTGCTCTATGCCGAAATCGACGCGGTGCCCGGCCACCCAGCCCATTTCCACGATGCGCATGGGCACGATCACCACGATCACGACCACGCGGGGCATGA
>JAQGKB010000286.1 GCA_028290345.1 Hyphomicrobiales bacterium
CGGCGTTCTATGTCGGCGGGTTCGTGCTCTGGATATTGGCGGGCTTGACGGCGGGGGCGAGCGTGTGGTTTGCGGCGGCGTCGATTGTGCCGGCGGCGATCATGGGTTGGCAGATCGCGACGCTCGATGTGCGGGCGCCGGGCAATACGCTGCGGCGGTTCAAGGCGAACCATTGGGTCGGGTTGGCGCTGACGGCGAGTATTTTCGTGGGGTTGGTATAGGGGCCGGGAGCGCCAGATTGCACGGCCGTAGTGTCTCCCTCCCCCTTGCGGGGAGGGGTCAGGGGTGGGGGTATGCGGCTCCTGCCGGGAACGAAGTTGGGTCCTCGGTCGAGCCCGAGGATGACGAATGGGGGTCAATTCTTCACCACGACACATGCCCCACCCGCAGCCTGCAGTTGGTCGCAAAGCTTCTGTGCCGCCGCTCGGGTGTCGCGGCCGATCATGGCGGCGTAGCGGAGGCGGCGGCCGAAGTTGGGGTTGCGGGCCGCGACCAACATTGGCTGCTCGTCGGCGATCAGCTTGAAGTGAGATTGGGCACGGGTGAATGAGCGCCGGGCGACGGCGGAGGAATAATTCTCCGCCAGTTGAACGCCCCAGGGCTTTAGCGGCGCGCTGGGCGGGGTGAAGCTCTTGACCTTGCTGTTTTGCGCCAGATCGAGGCAGGCGCGCTGGAATGGCATGTCGGGCTGCAGTGCGAAATCGCTGCTCGCGGCGGTGCCGGCCAGCCATTGCTCGACGGATTGGCCGGTGATGACCTGCACGTAGTCGAGCGTTTCAACGGCGAGGTAGCCGGTGCCGGCGATGAAGCGGGAGACCGCCCCCTCCCCGCCATTGTAGGCTGCCGCCGCGAGCCCCAGATTGCCGAACTTGTCGGTCAGGAAGCGCAGGTAACGGGCCGAGCGGGCCAGCGCCTCGGCGGGATCATAGGCATTGGCCAGCCCCTGCAGCCGCCCGGTGCTGCCAATGAACTGGGCGATGCCCTCCGCCCCGGCGGTGCTTACGGCGTTGGGGTTGAAGCGGCTCTCCTGCCAGATCAGGCGGGCGAAAAACCCGGTCGGCAGCCTCCAGATAGTGGCGTACCGTTCGATGGCTTGGCAAACATCGGCGTCATAGGTCGCGATGCTGATGCAGATTTTTCGTGGCCGGCCGTCATCGTTCTCCCGATCATGGCAATAAGCGCCGACCGGCGCCGGCGTCGCGGCAAAGCCAGAATTGCCCGGCATGAACAACGGGGCGAGCAGCATGGCGATGAGAAGGCGGCGCAACACCGCAGTCATTCCGGCGCTCCATGTCGGGCAAGCGAGGATGGCCAACGCCGGTCGACTCGTCGAGTTCCGCGACCAATAGCCGTCGTGTTTCGGCAGTAGCGGCATGCTATTAGCCGGATCGAGGCTTACTCAGAAGGATAGCATCATGGAAAGCAGAAAACTTGGAAGTCAGGGTCTGACGGTCAGCGCCGAGGGGCTCGGCTGCATGGGCATGAGTGCGTTTTACGGGCCGAGTGACGAAGCGGAAAACCTCGCCACCATCGCCCGCGCGCTCGAACTCGGCATCACTTTTTTCGATACGGCGGAAATCTACGGGCCGTTCAAGAATGAAATGCTGCTGGCCAAGGCCTTTGCCGGCAAGCGCGACAAGGTGATCATCGCCACCAAGGTCGGATCGGAAGTGACCGATGACGGCCAGCGGCTCGCGGTCAACGGCACGCCCGGGTACATTCGCAAGGCGATCGAACGTTCGCTGCGGCATCTGCAGACCGACTATGTCGATCTTTACTATCTGCACCGGATCGATCCGCAGGTTCCGATCGAGGAAACCGTCGGGGCGCTGCGCGATCTCGTGGCCGAGGGCAAGGTGCGCTATATCGGCGTTTCGGAAGCCGCTCCCGCCACCATCCGGCGGGCCCACGCGGTGCATCCCCTGACGGCGGTGCAGACCGAATATTCGCTGTTCGAACGCAGCGTCGAAAACAACGACGTGCTGGACACGGTGCGCGAACTGGGCATCGGCTTCGTGCCCTATTCCCCGCTGGGCCGGGGTTTCCTTACCGGCACGATCCAGAATACCGCAACGCTCGACGCCACCGACTTCCGGCGAGGCGATCCGCGGCTGCAGGGCGACAACTTCGCTGCCAACATGAGGCTGGTCGAAAAGATCAAGGCGATCGCGGAAAGCAGGGGGATTACCCCGTCGCAACTGGCGCTAGCCTGGGTGATGAGCCAGGGCACCGTGCCAATTCCGGGCACGCGGCGCCTCAAGTACCTCGAGGAAAACGTCGCCGCTACCGCGGTGTCGCTCAGCGACGATGATCTAGCGGCGCTGGACGAGGCGGCGCCGATTGGCGCTGCGGCCGGCGATCGCTATCCGGAAGTGGGGATGAAGGGTCTCAATCACTGAATAAAAAAAAGGCCGACCTCGCAAAAGGTCGGCCTAGATTTTCAGCGCTTTGGAGGTCGACTGAATTTCGGGGTCGTGAGTTAGAAACGAGCGACGCCGCTTCTGGTTGCAGCGTTGATCGACGGTGATCAAGAATGTTCCTGAGGGCTGACCGGCAAAGGCCAGCCCTCAGGCACTTTGGAGAGCGGGAAACTGACTAGTTGCCGTCGGCTGAGCCTGGCTTGCGGCGGTTGAGGAAACGAGCGCGACGCTGGCTGTCCGCGGCAAGCTTGCGGCGCGCGGTGGCGGCGCCGAGCATGACCCCGTCAACCTGCTGGCTGTAGGGCAGCAGCTTGCCATCGCCGGCCTTGATGAACAGCGGCAGGCGGAGCTTGCGACCCCAGTTCTGCCATTCGGCGACGACGTTGTGGTTGCCGATTTCTTCGAAGACACGGTAGTTGAGTTCCGGATCGCCGTGCACCAGTTCAATGGCGCTGGAGAGAACCCCCTCTTCGGAAATCATGGTGGCGACGGCTACGCCGACGAATTCAGCCACCGGCACCTTGATCTTGATGGCGACTCCGCTCTTTTCGAGCGTCCGCCGAATGGTTACGGTCTTGGCTGGCTCCTTTGGACCATCGTCATTGGCCGCGCCAAAGGGCTTGAATGCCAGAGACTTGGAGACGTCGCTGGCCCTGGCGCGATAATCTCCGAACAACACGACCACCGACGAACCTTCTATTCCGATGCCACGGGCCATTTCGCAAAACCTTCCTGTTAACCTCGAGAGCTTTTTGCTTTGCTGCCCTCTTTGTCCATCCAATGTAGCGCGCCGACTTACTGGCCGGCTTAAGAAATTGGGTTAAGTTTAGGTAGCTTCGAAAAGGGTTAGCGGGTCGTCACCTCCTGTAAGGGGCAGTTAACTCAAGAAACTGGCTTTGCATTAACCGCGCATTTCCCCAGTCTCATTTGCGCCCTCAAAACGACAGAATGCGCTCCAGTCTGGCGACGCTTGCCCTTGCGGGTGGCTGGGCCTAGAAGAGCCCGAACCTTTTTACCGGACCGACATGCCCGAAGCGTTTTCGACAAGTGCTGCGCAGGACCTCGAGCTTTTGCGCTCGGCGGCAGTGACCGCCGGAATTATCGCCGCCGGCTATTTCCGGCGTGACCTCAAGACCTGGACCAAGGAATTCGGCTCACCGGTCACCGAGGCCGATATCCTGGTCGACAAGTTCCTGCACAATTCCCTTTTGGCAGCGCGGCGCGACTATGGCTGGCTCAGCGAGGAGACGGCCGACAATCCCGAGCGGCTCCAGCACCGGCGCATCTTCATCGTCGATCCGATCGACGGTACGCGCGGCTTCATCCGCGGCGAGGATAGCTGGACGGTATCGCTGGCGGTGGTCGAAGATGGGGTGCCGATCGCGGGCGTTGTCTATGCCCCGGTGCGCGACGAAATGTACGATGCCTTTGCCGGCGGCGGGGCGCGGCTCAATGGCGCGCCGCTGACCCGTCGCTGCGTTCCCGGCCGTGGGCCGGTGATCCCCGCGCCCGGCGCCGTGCATCAGGAGCTGCAGGCGGCGGGGCTCGACTATGTGCGCGGCCCGGCCCTGCCCTCGCTCGCCTACCGGCTGGTGCAGGTTGCGACGGGAACACTCGATGGCGCAGTTGCCCGGCGCGGCTCGCAGGATTGGGATATTGCCGGGGCGGCAATCATCCTTGCGGAGGCTGGCATCGAGCTTGAGGATGTGTGCGTCGGCCGCCCGATATTCAATCGCGCGGAAGTCCGCCACGGTGCGCTTGCAGCGCTCAGTGACAACAGCCTAAAAGCGCTGGTGCACGGGGCGCTGCTACGGGTCTATGGCTGCCCCGAAACGTCGAGCGACATTGCCGGTATGGAGAACAGCACGTCATGACCGAAACCCATCCCAAGCAGCTGCTGCACCTGGTGATCGGCGGCGAACTCGAAGACATCAAGGACATCACTTTCAAGGATTTGAACGCGGTCGATATCGTCGGGGTCTATCCGAACTATGCCGCGGCCTATGCGGTGTGGAAGCAGAAGGCGCAGATGACGGTCGACAATGCTGAGATGCGCTATTTCATCGTGCATCTGCATAAGCTGCTCGAGCCCGAACACCATTGAGCGAAACCGAACCCGCCGGCGGGCTGCCGCCGCCACGGTTTCTGATCGACGCGCCTTGGTTCCGCAATTTCGTCGGCGCGAGGGTGATCGGCGGCTGGGTGCGCTGGGTGATCCGCACTGCCCGACCGCGTTATTTCCCGCCCGACTATCTGCAGAATTGCGCGGCGCTGGAACCAGCGATCTATGTCTCGTGGCACGCCAATGTGTTGGCGACGCCGTTGCTCGCGCCGGACATGAAAAATCTCGTCACGATGAGTTCGCCGCATCCGGATGGGCGAATGGGCGCGGCACTGGCGGAATCGTTCGGGCTCACGACGATCAAGGCCACCGGAGTCAGTTTCAAGCAGAGCGAGGGCACCGGCGGGGTGGCGGGGTTCCGGGCCATGCTGCGGGTGCTCAAATCCGGCAAGTCGATCTTTCTCAATGCCGAAGTGCCGCCCACTCCCGGACGCCTCGTCGGACGTGGCGTGGTGGCACTGGCGCGGCTGTCTGGGCGGCCGATCATCCCGGTGGCGGCGGCGAGCCGCAAGCGCAGGATCATCGAGCGGCTGTGGGACAAGATGCAGGTCAACTATCCCAATTCGGATTGGGCCGTGGTCGGCGCGCCGGTGATGTGGGTCAATGACGAGATCGATGACGAGGCGGTGATGGCACAGCTCAAGGCCGATCTTGATGCTGCCTATGCAAAGGCGCTGGAGCTCGCCGACGTGGAACTGAAAGCCTAGTCCTCGCCCGCGATCGAGGCGACGATTGCCGCCATCGCGCCCGGACCGCCGATGCGTTCGCGGCCGATGGCAGAAAGGCGCGCCCGTTCGGGGTCGTCGGTCAGCAGTTTTTTCAGCACCGTGGCGATGCGGCTCGGGTCGGGCTCGACAACCACCCTCGCCTCGCCGAACAGCGCGTTCTCGTCCCGGACGCGGCTTCCGCGATCGCGGGGGTTGATGAAGGTGATGGCGGGCTTGCCCAGCCCGAGGGACTGGATGGTCGCGGTTCCGGCCTGCGACAGCACGAGATCGGACGCATCAAGCAGATTGCCAATGGTGCCGCGCGCCATGTGGACGGTGATCGTGTCGTCCGAAAGGGTGCCGAGATCGCCGGCTTCGCCGGTCATCGGCCCGGTGAGCCGGAGGCCGGCGGCTTCGGCCAGGAGCATCGGAGAAACCGGGCTGGCGACGGCAAGGAAGATGTCGGGCAGGATTTCGGGATCGAGCTTGCGCAGCGCCTCGATCTGCAAGCCAAAGCTTTCGCTGACGAGGTGCCGGCTGCCGGGCAAGAGCGTGATCGCCTTGCCGCGGCTGCGACGGCTTTGGGCGTCGTACTCACCGAGCGGAATTGCATCCATCATGACGTTGCCGGCGCAGCGGGCATCGATGCCAAGCTCACGCAAGGGCGCGGCGAGCCGATCGCTGCGGCAGAACACGGCTTTGGCGGTGTGCTTGATCAGCCAGCGCTCGACCGCCGAATAGGGACGGCCGAAGCCGGTCTTGTAGACGTCCAGATAGGTGATGTTGCGGGCGCCGGAGATGAGGCATCCCGCGACGCCGACGAGATCGCCCACGACCACGACGCGATCGTAAAGCTTATGCACGCGGCGCATGAATTGCAGGCCCGGCCACACGGTGCTGAGCCCGCCGGAGCCGATATCGCGGCCGAGCGAGCCCTTGACGTTGCGCCAGCCTTCGCTGGGCAGCAATGCGCGCGGACCGACGACCGGGCAGATGCCGGAATAGGCGCCACCCGCCCCGAGCGTCGGATAGGCCTCGGCGCGAAAGTTTTTTGGCAGATGGCTGACGATCGCCGCGGCGATGGAATCCTCGCCATGGCCGTTGGAGACGAAAAGAATGCGGCGCGGAGGTGCTGGATCAACCAAGGCCGTAACGGACATACGCCTCGTAGGCAGCATTGGCGTCGGCATAGGCTTCCTGGCGATCGACGTTCCAATAGCTCAGCTCGTCGAGCGGAATGGTCTTGTCAGTGATCGCACAGCGCACAAAGCGGCCGGGCCGCAGGACGACATAGTCGCCGTCGAGATACCGGATTACCGCCTCACTGGGGGCAAAGCCCTTGTCAAAAATATTCATGCTATCGCCTCGTCAACACCGCACATATAGGAGAAAAAAGCGCCGATCAAAAGAGTTCCGGCTGGCCATCGTCGTTTCCGCGCGGCGGCTTGGGTTTTTTGGGCTTGGCCAGCGTCGGCGACACGGTATCCACCGCCACCACGCCGATTTCGCCATCGGCGAATTCGATACCGAGCGCATCGCCGGATTCAACGAAGCGCTTCGAACGCACCAATTCGCCCGAGGCGTCCTTGATCAGGGCAAAACCGCGCGCCAGCACGCTCTTGTAGCTGAGCGATACCAAGAACTTATCCAGTTCACCCAGCTTGCGCTGCCGCTCGATGAGCATGCGGCGGAACGCGGGTTCGAGGCGCGGCGACACTGGATCGAGGCGCAGCCGGGCGCGGGCGGCGGTATGGCCGAGCGCGGCCGGAGCACGGCGCGATGCGTCGTCGAGCCGTTTGCTCAGATCGTTAAGGCGCTGGTGCAGGAGACGCGGCGCGAGGCGCGGCGAAACGCGCCCGAGATCGATGGTCTTGCGCTGGCCGGCATGGCGCAGTGCCGCAAAGAGATTGGTCGCGGCATGATCGACCCGCTGGCGGGCTGTCGCAACCAGATCGATTGGGCGCGGCAGGCCGGAGGCGGCGGCGCGCAGCCGGTCGCGATTGCTGGAGATGACCCGCCGGGTCGCCGCGCGCTCGCGGCCGCCGAGGTCATCGACATAGCCGATGAGCTCGGCCCGCACCGGCACAGCTGCTTCGGCGGCTGCGGTCGGCGTCGGAGCGCGCATGTCGGCGGCGTAGTCGACCAGCGTCGTATCGGTCTCGTGGCCGACGGCCGAAATGATCGGGATGGCGCTCTCGGCAACGGCGCGCACTACGATTTCCTCGTTGAAGCCCCAAAGGTCCTCGATCGAGCCGCCACCGCGGGCGACGATCAGCAGGTCCGGCCGGGGGATGGTGCCGTTGATAGTGAAGGCATTGAAACCCTCGATGGCGGCGGTGACTTCGGCAGCGCAGGTATCGCCCTGCACGCGCACCGGCCAGACCAGCACGTGGCTCGGAAAGCGATCGTCGAGCCGGTGCAGGATATCGCGGATTACCGCGCCGGTCGGCGAGGTGATGACGCCGATGACACGCGGCAGATAGGGCAGCGCGCGCTTGCGTTCCTTGGCGAACAGTCCCTCGGCGAGGAGTTTCTTGCGCCGCGCTTCGAGCAGCGCCATCAGCGCACCGGCCCCGGCGGGCTCGATCTGCTCGATGACGATCTGGTATTTCGAGGAGCGCGGGAACGTGGTCAGCCGGCCGGTCGCGATGATCTCCAGGCCCTCTTCCGGCTTGAACAGCAGGCGCGGCCAACTGCCCTTCCACACCACGGCATCGATCGAGGCGTCGGCGTCCTTCAGGGTGAAATAGGCGTGCCCGGACGAGTGCTGGCCGCGAAAGCCCGAGATCTCGCCGCGCACACGCACATAGCCAAACGCATCCTCGACGGTGCGTTTTACCGCCGTGGCGATTTCGGAAACGGTGAATTCTGCAACGTTGGTGCGAGTATCTTCCATTGGTTTTTCGTGCGCTATCGATGGGAGTCGGTCAAGAGGCGTGGCTGCGCTTGTCCCAGCGCAGGCTTTGGTGCATGACGCGCGCAATGGTTCGAGGTCTTACCGCGAGGGCACGCAGATGCGCATTTTGTTGATTGGATCGGGCGGACGCGAACACGCCCTAGCGTGGAAGATGGTGCAGTCGCCGCGCCTGGACAAGCTTTTCGTCGCTCCCGGTAATGGCGGCACGGCGACAATCGCCGAAAATGTCGCGCTCGATATCACTGATCATGCCGCGATCATCGCATTCGCCAAGGCGCAGGGGATTGATTTCGTGGTCATCGGCCCGGATGCCCAAGTCGTGGCCGGTTTGGGCGATGACGTGCGCGCCGCCGGCATCGATTGCTTCGGCCCGAGCAAGGCAGCTGCGCAGCTTGAGGGCAGCAAGGGTTTTACAAAAGCGCTCTGTGATGAGATGGGCATTCCCACCGCCGCCTATGCCCGGTTTTCCGAGGAAGTGCCGGCGCTGGCCTATGTGCGGGCTCAGGGCGCGCCGATTGTGATCAAGGCCGACGGCTTGGCGGCAGGCAAGGGCGTGACCGTGGCAATGACGCTTGCCGACGCGGAAGCCGCCGTCAGCGATTGCTTTGCCGGCGCGTTCGGCGCGGCGGGCGCCGAGGTGGTGATAGAGGAATTCCTAGTAGGCGAAGAGGCGAGCCTGTTTGCGATCTGCGATGGCGAACGCTTCATCATCTTGCCCTCCGCGCAGGATCACAAGCAGGCATTTGATGGCGACAAGGGGCCGAACACCGGCGGCATGGGCGCCTATTCCCCCGCCCCGGTGATGACGCCCGAAATGCTGGAGCGCACTCGGCGCGAGATCATTGAGCCGACTGTACGCGGCATGGCGGCGCGCGGCACGCCGTTCGCCGGGGTGCTGTTCGCCGGGCTGATGATCACCCAGGATGGGCCGAAGCTCATCGAATACAATGCCCGTTTCGGCGATCCCGAATGCCAGGTGCTGATGCTGCGGCTGAAATCGGACGTGCTTGATCTGCTGCTGGGCGCAGCGAAGGGCGATCTTTCCGGGGTGGTGCCGGAATGGCGCGACGAAGCGGCGCTGACGGTGGTGCTGGCGACCGAGGGCTACCCCGGCAGCTATGGCAAGGGCAGCGAGATCAAGGGCGCCGAGGGACTCGACAGCGACGTGCTGCAGGTTTTCCATGCCGCCACCAAGCGCGACGGCAATAAGCTCCTCGCCAATGGTGGGCGCGTACTCAATATCACCGCACTCGGCAAGACCGTGGCGGAAGCGCAAGACCGCGCCTATGCCGCGATCGCACAGATCGATTGGCCGGAAGGCTTTCGCCGGCGTGACATTGGCTGGCGCGCCGTGGCGCGGGAAAAGGCCGGAACCTCTTATAAACCTTGAGCGTCTACCCTAGATCAAGTGGGAGAGGAGCCTGCCATGGGTGGTCTTGCCGATCCTAGAATTGGGGTAGCGCTCGGCGGCGGTTCCGCCCGCGGGCTGATGCATGTTTCCTACATCGAGGCCATGGATGAGCTTGGCCTGAAGCCAGCGACCATCGCCGGCACCTCGATCGGCTCGCTGATCGGGGCCGGCTGGGCCAGCGGCATGAGCGGCCAGGAATTGCGCCAGCATTCGTTCGAAATGCTCGGCACCATGCGGTTGATCATGGGGCGGCTGTGGACGACGCAGGTGCGCGGCCTGCGCGGCATCTTCACCAACGGCATTCCGATCCAGCTCGATGCAGCGCGCATCGTCGACAGCTTCCTGCCCGCGGGCTTTCCCGAGGATTTTCGCGAGTTGAAACTACCGCTTTATGTGGTGGCGACCGACTATCAATCCTGGCACCAGGTGGTGTTCAGCACAGGGCCCATGCGGCCGGCGATTGCCGGTTCGATTGCCATTCCGAGCTTTTTCAAGCCCGTGCCATTCGCCCATCACCTGCTGGTCGATGGCGGGGTAACCAACCCGTTGCCGCTCGACCAGGCGGCTGCCGATACCGATATCCTCGTTGGGATCGACGTCAATGGCGACCCGTCAGAGCAATTGACCAAGTCCGATCCGAAGATGTTCGACGTGTGGTTCGGCTCGGCGCAGATCATGATGCATGCGCTGATCGCCCACACCATGGCCGCCTACCCGCCGGACGTCTACGTTCGGCCGCATGTGCACAAATTCGGCGCGATGGAATTCTGGCGCGTACGCGAGATCATAGAGCATGCCGACAAGGAGAAGGATAACTTCAAGCGCCAGCTGACGCGCAAGCTCGATGACTTCATCGCAAACCAGCAAAAAAACTCCGCAGCAGTGCTGCCGATCGCACTTCGCCCAAGCCGGAAATGATCTCCGGCGCGTGATGGCATGAGGGCTGCGCGAACAGCCGCACGCCGTTATCCACCGCTCCGGCCTTGAGATCCTCGGCCCCATAATAGAGTCGCCGCACCCGGGCATGGGCCATGGCCCCGGCGCACATGGCGCAAGGCTCCAGCGTCACATAGAGATCGCAGCCGTCGAGCCGGCCGGTGCCGCGCTTCGCGAGCGCCGCCCGGATGGCGAGCATTTCGGCGTGCGCGGTGGGATCATTGAGCTCGCGCATGCGGTTGCGCTCAGCGGCCAGCACCTCGCCATTGTGCATGATCACCACCCCGACGGGGGCTTCGCCGGCCTTCCCAGCCGCTTCGGCGAGCGCCAGGGCTTGATCCATGGGGGTGAGAGTGATCGGCATTTCCGGGTGGTAGCAGGTTTGGGGCGTGGGCAAAATAGGGCGCGGTGGCGGAACCGCTTCGGCCCGGCCGGCGCATCGCTTATGATGGGGCGAAGGAGAATCACCATGCGCATCCGGCAATTGCCCGATGATCTCGTCAACCGCATCGCCGCCGGCGAAGTGGTGGAGCGGCCGGCCAGCGTCGTCAAGGAACTGGTCGAGAACGCCATCGATGCGGGGGCCAGCCGCATCGTCGTGACCACGGCGGGCGGCGGCAAGGCGCTGATCCGCATCGAAGACAATGGCGTGGGCATGGATCGCGACGACCTGCTGCTCTCGGTCGAGCGGCACGCCACCTCCAAGCTCCCCAATGACGGGCTCGACGACATCCGCACGCTGGGGTTCCGCGGCGAAGCGCTGGCCTCGATCGGGGCGGTGTCGGACTTGACCATCTCGACCCGGACGGAGGGCGCACCGAGCGGCCTGCGGCTCGAGGTGCGGCGCAATCTCAAGCAGCCGCCGGTACCGCAGGCGATGAACCGGGGCACCATCGTCGAGGTACGGGAGTTGTTCGCCGGGGTCCCGGCCCGGCTCAAATTCCTCAAGAGCGACCGTGCGGAAGCCGGGGCGATTGCCGATGTGGTGCGACGGCTGGCGATGGCCAATCCGGAGGTGCATTTCCTGCTCGATGGCGCCGATCGCAGCCCGCTCAACTGGCCGGCGCAGGCCGGCGACGGCGCGTTGGCGGCGCGGCTCGGGCAAGTGATGGGCGCCGATTTCGGCGAAAACGCCATAGCCCTGGGGCTGGCGCGGCACGGCGTGGTGGTGGCCGGGCTCGCGGCGCTGCCGACGTTTTCGCGCGCCAACAGCCTGAGCCAGTTCTATTTCGTCAACGGCCGCTCGGTGCGCGACAAGGTGCTGATCGGGGCGGTGAGGGCGGCCTACGCCGATTTCCTCTACCGCGACCGCTTTCCGGTGATCGCGCTGTTTCTCGCCATCGATCCGGGCGAGGTCGATGTCAACGTGCATCCGGCCAAGGCCGAACTGCGGTTTCGCGATGCCGGTGCGGTGCGCTCGGCGGTGATCCGGGCGATCGGGGAGGCGCTGAGTGCCGCCGGGTTCCGCTCGTCCTCGACCGTCGGCGATTCGATGATGGAGGCGTTCCGGGTGCCCGAGCCGGCGGCGGCTCCAAGCTATAGCGCGGCTGCCGCGAGCTATGGTTTTGCCGAGCCAGCGCGGGCCTACGAGCCGGCGGGTTTTTCTCGCTTCGCCGAGCCGAGTGCCCGGGCCGAACTGGCCGAAATGCCGCCGCAGCCCGACCAGACTTACCCGCTCGGGGTGGCGCGGACGCAGATGTTCGAGAATTTCATCGTGGCGCAGAACGGCGACAGCCTGGTGCTGGTGGATCAGCATGCGGCGCATGAGCGGCTGGTCTATGAGCGGTTCAAGAGCCAGCTCGGCTCCGGGCCGGTGCCGAGCCAGGCGCACCTGATCCCGGTGGTGATCGAGCTGCCGGAGGACGATTGTGCGCGGTTGGAGGAAGCCGCGCCGACGCTGGAACGGCTGGGACTTTATCTCGAGCGCTTCGGCGCGCGGGCGGTCGCGGTGCGCGAAACCCCTGCCCTGCTCGGACAAACCGACGTCGAGGGGCTGGTGCGCGATCTCGCCGATGGGCTGGCGGAATGGGACAGCGCCGCGGCGCTGTCGGACCGGATGGAGGCGATCATCGCCCGCATGGCCTGCCACGGCTCGGTCCGCTCGGGCCGGATCTTGCGTGTCGACGAAATGAACGCGCTGCTGCGCGACATGGAAGCGACGCCGCATTCGGGCCAGTGCATTCATGGGCGGCCGACATATGTGGAATTGAAGCTCAAGGACATCGAGCGGCTGTTCGGCCGGCGATAGGGCGAGCGCTAGCGCCGCGCGGTTTTCCCGGGCGGTGACGCGGGGTTTGGGCGAGGCCGGCCTCGAGTTGGATAGTGATTTGGTGAGACCTGCCTCGCCCAAACCTCCGGGATTTTTGACCCAGTGCCGTAAGAAGCCGCTTTCCG
>JAQGKB010000330.1 GCA_028290345.1 Hyphomicrobiales bacterium
TACGCTGGTGCCCTGAGCACGGGCGGCGACCTAGTCTTCACGGCGCTCATGGACGGCAGCGTCCTCGCCTTCAACGACAAGACCCTCGAACAGGTCTGGAAGATGAACGTCGGCGTCGGCTTCACCGCTCCCCCGATGAGCTTCGCGGTCAATGGCAAGCAGTATATCGCCATCGTCTCGGGCCTCTCGGGCTCGGCCAAGGGCAAGCTGCGCATGACCCCGGAACTGGCTGAGCAGCGCAATAGCGCCATGCTCTTCGTCTTCGGTCTCTAACGACTAACCCGGCATGGAGGGGCGGGAACGCACCCTCCATGCCGGACCAGGTATCGACTACGACAAATGCATTTCGAAGCGCACGCTACTCTCGAATTGGCCTTCGGTGAACTTGCCGGTGTGCGGATCGATTTGCCGTTCGCCGCTGCGCCGCAGGTAGCGCGCACTCATCGCAAACTGCCGGCCATTGGCGGTGAGCGTACAATCGTCCTTCAGGAACGTATCGCTGCTCACCGGAGTTTCCCCGTTCGCGGGTGGCAGGCTCTTGCAGGTCCAATCGCTCGTCTTGGGGCGGAAGCGGGCCAAGAGGAACGGGTAGAGGTAACGGGCATCGTCAAGGCGCACCGAAGTGTCGCGCGGGTCGGTGAAAAGGCGCAGCCCTTCGACCGTGCCATCAGCGGCGACCAGGATCGACATCACCACCGGCAGGTCATAGACCTTGGTGCCCGCGGCAGCGATCATCGTGTCGAAATTGTTGGCCTTGGCCCAGTATTCCAGCTCGTCGTCATAGCGGAAATAGACCTCGCGCCAGCCATTGGCCTCCGGGGCGCACTTCATGAATTCCGCAAAGCCCCCGAGCAGTTGCGCCGGCGGTCCGCCGTTGGAGCCGCAGGCAAAATCGGCAAAGCCGTCCGGTATCGCCTGAACGGGCTTGCCCAGTTCAATCTTCCAAACGTCTCCGGTCGCCGGACGCTCGGCCGCTGCGATGGGGGCCGCAAGGCCTGCCATCATCAACAGGCCGATCACCTTGGGCGTCATGGAACGAAGCATCAGTCGCAGTCCTTCAATATGAGTAACACGCTGCGACCCTAGCCCTCCGATCGCTGCGTTGAAAAGCGATCACGATGATAGATGTCTAGAAAGGACCTATTCCAATGCCCTCCAATTTCAGCAAGCCTCGCGCCTTCGCGGTGCCCTTCAAATTCGCCACCGCCGGCATGTTCGCCGTCGGTGTGCTGGCGCTTGCCGTCGCCGCGCAGCCCGCCTTCGCGCAGGACATGTCGGCCGGGGCACGCATCTTCCTCGAGAAGGGCCAGTGCAACCAGTGCCACGGCAAGAATGGCGACGGCGTCGGCGACGACCCGCGCGAACACGGCGCAAACTTCGGTGAGAGCGGGCTCGACAAGGAAACGATGATGATGATCATCTCGTGCGGCGTCCCGGGCACCAACATGCCGTATTTCGACAAGTTCTCCTACACCGACGACCGCTGCTACGGCATGACCGGCGCCCAGGAAGGCGCCAACAAGCCGCAGCCGCCGCTGACCGAATTCCTTGCCAAGCGCGATATCGAAGTGGTGGCCGACTACATCCAGCAGACCTTTGTGGGCAAGGGCCCGGTGAAGCCGGGCGCGGCAGCGCCGGCCGACGCAACGCCTCCCGAACCCCAACACTGAGAACGGTGATGCGGCACCTCGCTTTTCTTCTCCTCGCCGGTGTGGCGGCCGCCGGGTTCGGCCCGGCAATGCCCGCGCTGGCGCAGCAAGCTGCCGCAACACCGGCTTCGTGCGCCGGCTGCACCCTGCCGGACGCGCACTACAAGCGCCAGAACCTGACCGGCGCGGATTTTTCCAAGGCAAACCTGAAGGGCGCGGTTTTCCACCGCGCCGTTCTCACCGATGCCCATTTCGCCGGCGCCGACCTTTCCGAAGCCAACCTCAACGTCACCAAATCCATCCGGACCGATTTCACCGGAGCGAACATGACCAACGTTTTGTTCTACCAGGCGGATGGCAGCCAGGCGCATTTCGACAAGGCGAAGCTCACCGGCGCCAAGATGCAGGGCGCACGGCTCTTTGCCGCCAATTTCGACGGAGCGGACCTGAGCCAGGCGTTCCTCACGAGGGCGCGCCTCGACGGCGCCAGCCTTAAGGGGACAAATCTGCAGAGCACGAACCTTACCGACGCAGTGCTCTCAAGGGCCGACCTGGAGGGGGCGAACCTTTCGTCCAGCGGGCTGCTCAATGCCAAGCTGAAGGGCGCCAATCTGCGCGGCGCCGATCTATCGGGGGCCGATCTCTACAAGGCCGACCTGACGGATGCCGACCTTACCGGCGCCAACCTCACCGGCGCGCGCCTGTCGCTGGCCCGCACCGAGGGCGCGGTACTCGACGGCGCCAAGCTCTCGGGCACGCTGATGCCGGACGGCTCGACACACGACTAGCGGACCATGGCCGGGCGCTTGGGATCGAAGCGCCAGCCCTCGATCAGATAACCCATCGCCACCGCATCGTTGCGGCTACCCTGCGGCAGGGCGTTGTAAAGCGCATGCGCCCGGTCGAGCGCGGCGCGGTCCAGTTCCACCCCGAGACCGGGGCGTTCCGGAACGACAACGGCGCCGCGCACGATGCGGGGCGGCTCCAGGGTCAAGCCCTCGCCATCCTGCCATATCCAGTGCGTATCGAGCGCGGTGATGCGGCCGGGCGCGGCGGCGCCGACCTGGGTGAACATCGCCAGTGAAATATCGAAATGGTTGTTGGAGTGCGAACCCCAGGTCAGGCCCCAGCGGTCGCAGAGCTGCGCCACTTCGGTCGCGCCCTGCATAGTCCAGAAATGCGGATCAGCGAGCGGGATATCGACGCTTTGCAGCTGCACGGCGTGGCCGAGCTGGCGCCAATCGGTGGCGATCATGTTGGTGGCGGTGCGCAGGCCAGTGGCGCGCCGGAACTCAGCCATGGTCTCGCGGCCGGAATAGCCGGCCTCGGGGCCGCAGGGGTCTTCGGCATAGGCAAGGACGTGCTTGAGCTGGTGGCCGTAGCGGATCGCTTCATCGAGCAACCAGGCGCCGTTCGGATCGATGGTGACCCGGGCCTGTGGGAAGCGCGCTGCCAGCGCCGCGATGATCTCGACTTCGGCTTCGCCGGCGAGCACGCCGCCCTTGAGCTTGAAATCGAGAAAGCCATAGCGCTCCTGCGCCGCTTCAGCCAGGCGGATCACCGCTTCCGCATCGAGCGCCGGTTCATCGCGCAGCCCGGTCCAGGCGTCGGCATGCGATGGTGCTTCCCGGTAGGGCAAGGGGGTCTTGCGGCGGTCGCCGACGAAGAACAGATAGCCCAGCATTTCGACTTCGGTGCGAACCTGCCCTTGACCGAGCAACGCAGCGATCGGCAGTTCGAGGAACTGGCCGAAGAGGTCGAGCAGCGCGCATTCGATGGCGGTGACCACATGCACGGCGATGCGCTGATCGAAGGTCTGCTGGCCGCGACCACCACTATCGCGGGCGGAGAAGGCCTCTCGCACCGCCCGCAGCACGGCGCGATAGCCGCCGATCTGACGGCCGACGACCAGCGGCACCGCCTCCTGCAGGGTTTGCCGGATGGTTTCGCCGCCGGGGACTTCGCCCAGCCCGACATGGCCGAGACTGTCGCGGAGGATGACGATATTACGGGTGAACATCGGACCGTGCGCGCCGCTGAGATTGAGCAGCATGCTGTCGTGGCCGGCAACGGGCACGACCTCCATCTCGATCACGCGTGGCGTCGCCGAGAGGCCTCGATCCTGAGTATGTGCCATGGCCGCCCTCCCCTGCCCGCCGATATATAGCCGCGCCGACGATAGCTAGCGCGCTGCTGCTTTGGCAAGGAAACGGGGCAGAACTTTCGCGATATTCAGAGCTTGCGCTGGGGCCGGATAGCCAACCCCGGCTCTTGCTCCGTACAGGCCGGGCTTGAGGACCAGCTTGGTCCACTCCTTCAGGGGGCGGGGTCGATGCGCATGGCTCGGGATAGCAGGGTGAAGATTGCTTCCAGCGCAAAGGTCGGGTCTTCGCGCTCGCTGATCGGCAATGGAGGGCGAGGCGGCTCGGGAGCGGCGTCCGGCCCGGGCTTGCGGCGATCGAAGAAAATGCCCTTCATGGCTTCGGCCCGGGCGATGTTCGCCATGACCGCCTCGGCCCGTTCGTCGAAGCTTTGCAGAGCCGGCTGCTCGAGCTTATCGCCGCGCCGCAGGCTGCGGGCCAGCACCCGGCCCCAGTGCGCACTGCCGTTCAGCAGCAACAGGGTTTGCCGCACCTCGCCGAAACGTGTCACCGCGCCCCAGGGGCCGCCGAGCGGGCGAACGGCATTGGCAAGATCGGTATAGCTGCGGTCGAGCTGGCGCGACAGCGGCAGCAGCTGCTGCGGTTCCTCGCCATGGACGCGCCGCCGCGCCGCCGAGACCAGCTCGCCGAGCGCTGTCAGATACTTGTCGAGGTTTTCCGCCGCCCCTGCCGAGGCCCGCGCCGGGAACACCAGGAATGCCACCAGGGTGCCGGCCAGTGCGCCGATAACCGTCTCTTCCAACCGCAGCACCAACAGTTCCGGGGTGAACTGCCCCATCAGGCCATAGAGCAGGGCCAGCGCAACCGTGATGAAGAAGATCATCACGCCGTAGGAGACCTGCAGGAAATATAGCGCCAGGAAGAACAGCAGCGGAATTGCCGCACCCGAGAGCACCAGATTGCCGTGCAGCAAGGTTGCCGCGATGGTGCCGCCGATCAGCCCGGCGAAGGTGCCGGCCGAGCGCTGCAGGGCGCGCGTGGCGGTATCGGCGCGGGATTTGGTGTTGTTGAAAACGATGAAGGCAGTGATCACCGCCCAGTACCAGCGCGACTGCGACAGCAACAGCCCTGCCCCGATCGCGATGGCGCACGCCAGCGTCACCTGGATCGGCAGCCGCAGGTCCGCCGGCACCCATCCAGCAGGCGAGGCCTTTTCCGGCGAGGCGGCGGCGGGCGGCTGGGTCTTGGCTTCGACAGGGGCGAATGCCGGCGAGGGCTTTGGGCCCAGCACCGCATCGAGCCGGGTGCGGGCGCGGTGCACGCGGATCAGCAAATGAGTGGCGGTGGCCTCCGGGCTGGTGTCGTCGCGCAGGCGTGCCCATGGGGCCTCGATGGCGCGCGCGTCATGGTAGAGAACGGCGCGGATCAGGTCTTGTGGCGGTGGCGCGACGAAACTCGCCCGCACCATGCGCTCGATCACCAGCTGCAGTTCGAACAACGCGACGGCGAGATCGGACGCAGCGCCGGCGGCGGCGAGCGAGCCCGCCTCGCCCTGCGGGATGAAGCCTTCAGCCATCAGCACGATGTCGCGCAGGCGCATCAGGTGCCCCAGCAGCGGCTTGCGCTCGGCAAGCGTCATCGCTCCGGCGGGCGGGAGCTGGGCAAGGCGGCGCAGGATGAGATTGATGCGGCGGTCGATGCTGCCGAGGGCGCGGCGGAAATCCTGCTCGGGGTCATCGGGCAACACCACCGTGCTGACGACGTGGGCCGCGACGAACGCGCCCGCCGCCGCGATGGCGACCCAGCCGATATCGCTGGGCAGCGGGCGCAGGTAATCGCCGATGAAATAGGACATGAAGCCGATCATGCCGACCGCGAACCAGCGCTGGCCGAACTTGCGCACGTAGACGGCCACGAAGATGACGAGCAGGAAGGCAATATCGGCAATGATCGGCCGCGGCGCCAGCAAGCTGGAGACGAACACCGCCGCCACGGCGGCGCCGAACGCATAGAGCCGGGTCCGCAGTTGCGCCCGGCTGGTCTTGTCGCGGACGGCGATGGACCCGGTGAAGGCGATGACCACGCCCAGGCCATAAGCGGCGATCGGCAAGGGATGCAGCTTCGTCAGGCCGGCGAGAAAGGCAGCGGTGAGCAGCAGCGACAGCATGCCCCGCGCGGCGGTGCGCAACCGCGAAAGGCCAGGGTCGGATGCCGCCAGCCAATCGCGCAGGCGGCCGAGAAAGCGCTCGCGGCGCGCCGCGTCGGCCTCGATCGTCTCTACCTGCGTTGCCATGCCTCAGCCTCTGCCTGTTCCGAGGATTGGAGAAGCTTAACGCATGGAACCGTAAACGGGAACGCGAGCGACGGGCTCCCGCCTGACGGGAGCCCGGGCTGGTCAGCGGGCGCGGCCGACGATCTGTGTCGGGTTGACGAAGCGCAGGGCGATCAGCAGCCAGACCAGCGTGGTGACGGTATAGATCACCGCCATGGCGTCGATCGACTGCACCGCACGGACGCCGGCGGCAAAGACCGAGTAGTAGAGCGCGACCACCAAGGTCTGGCTGGTCGGGCCGGCGGTGAGGAAAGTCAGTTCGAACATGGCGATGGTGCGGACCAGCACCAGCAGCAACGCCGCCAGCACGCCCGGCAGCAGCATCGGCACCAGCACATAGCGGAAGAGCTGGAAGACGTTGGCGCCGAAGACGTGCGCGGCGGCCTCGATCTTGGGATCGATCTGTTCGATGAAGGGGATCATCACCACCACCACGAACGGTACCGAGGGTACGAGGTTGGCAAATACCACGCCCCAGAACGTCCCGCCCAGCCCGACCTGGTAGAGCACCGTCGCCAGCGGGATGCCGATGGTCATCGGCGGTACCAGCAGCGGCAGCAGGAACAGCAGGATCACCAGCTTCTTGCCCGGGAAATTCCGCCGCGCCAGCGCATAGGCGGCCGGCACGCCGACGAGGCCGGAGAGCAGCACGACGACGAAGACGATCTCGAACGTCACCGTCAGCACGTTGCCGAGCTGGAACTCGTTCCAGGCCGAGATGTACCATTTGGTCGTGAAGCCAGCGGGCAGCCAGGATTGCAGCCAGCGGGTGGAGAGCGAACTCAGCACCACGGTTGCCATCAGCCCGGCGACGTTGAGGATAAAGAAGCCGGTCAGCAGCCAGACGGCGGCGGACCAGAGTTTTGCGCCGATGGTGGTATCGCGGATCATCGGACTAGCCTTTCGCGCCGGTGGTCGAGCCACGGTAGAAGAGGTTCCTCACCGCCAGCACCAGGCCCACGACCAGCAGTTGCACGACGCCCATGATGATCGCGATGGCAGACCCCATCGAGTAGTCGTAGTGCTCGAAGGCTGCCTGGTAGGCCGCAATGGCGATGACGCGGGTTTCGCCGGCGGGAGCGCCGAGCAGCACGGCCGAGGGGAACACCGAAAAGTTCTGCACGAAGGAGAGGCAGAAATTGATGGCAAGCCCCGGCACCAGCAACGGCAGGAAGATGTGCCAGAAACGGCGGCCGGCATTGGCGCCAAGCGTTGCCGCCGCCCGCTCCAGCGCCGGATCTACGCCCGAAACATAGGACAGCGTCATCAGGAAGGTGAACGGAAAGCCGGTGATCAGCAGCGAGGCGAAGACGCCCCAGTAATTGTGCAGCAGCCGGATGGGCGAATGGATCAGGCCGAGCCAGATCAGCGTGCGATTGAACCAGCCCTGCGGGCCGAGATAGTTCAGCAGTCCCTCGGCGACCAGCACCGTGCCCAGCGTGATCGGGATCACGAGAATGGTGGTCAGCAGCCGCTGATGCTTCAGCAGCCGCACGCGGAAGGCGATCGGCAGCGCCAGGATCAGGCTCAGAACCGTAACCGGCACGGAGACATTCAGCGTCGCAAAGATGGTGTTGTAGAGGTAGGGATCGGTAAAGAAGGCGATGTAATTGGCTGCAAAGCCGCCGACCTTGGGCCGCAGCGAGAGCAGCAGGCCATAGGCAAAGGGATAGACGAACAGCAGGACGACCACCAGCAGCGCCGGCAACAGCAGCAGGGTCACTCCATCGATTTGGCGCAGCGCGAGCCGCTGGCGCAGTTTGGGCCGGGATGCGGGGATCGATATCGCCATTTCGTGCCTCATCAAGCCGGGAAGACCAGAACGCGGCCGGGATCGACCGAAAGGGTCACATCGCGGCCGACTTCGGTGGCGGTTTCGGAGGTGAACGAAAGCACCGTACCGCTCTTGGTGCGGGCGAGGCCGACAAACTCGCGGCCGCGATATTCGACGGCGTCCACCGTCGCGCGGATGCCGCCGGCATCGTCGGGGCAGATAGTCAAGTCTTCGGCGCGGAACAGGGCTACGGCGGCGTCGCCGTCGGCGATCCTGCCATTGGCCTTGCCGCTGATGCTCGCGCCATCGGCCTCGATCCGGACTAGCCCGTTCTCGCCCTTGGTGCTGCGGCCATCGATCCGGTTGCGGAAGCCCATGAATTCGGCGACGTCGATATCGGCAGGGGCTTCGTAGAGTTCGCTGGGGCGGCCGATCTGGCGGATGGTGCCGTCGCGCAGCACCACGATGCGGTCGGCCAGCGACAGCGCCTCGTCCTGATCGTGCGTCACATAGATGGTGGTGGCGCCGAGCGCGTTGTGGATGCGGCGGATTTCGGCGCGCATCTCGAGCCGGAGCTTGGCATCAAGGTTGGAGAGCGGCTCGTCCATCAGCACCAGCGGCGGCTCGATGACCACGGCGCGGGCGATGGAGACGCGCTGCTGCTGGCCGCCGGAGAGTTGGCCGGGCAGTTTGTCTTCCTGGCCCTGCAGGCGCACCAGGCGTACCGCTTCTTCGATGCGGCGGGCCGCCTCGTCCTTGGCGATGCCGCGCATCCTCAGGCCAAATCCGATATTCTGGCGCACGGTCATGTGCGGGAAGAGCGCATAGTTCTGGAACACCATGCCGAAGCCGCGATCTTCCGGCGGCAGCGTATCGATGCGCTTGCCGTCGAGCAGAATCTGGCCGTTGGTAATGGGCAGCAGCCCCGCGATACAATTGAGCGTGGTCGATTTACCGCAACCGGAAGGCCCGAGCAGGGCAACGAATTCTCCGCGCCGGATGGTGAGATCAACGCCGTGCAGGGCATTGACCGGGCCAAAGCTGCGGCCGACGCCTTGCAAGGCCAGCGTATCGAAACGCGATGAAGCGATGGTCATCGGAACTCCTGGGTGCAAAATGCAATGATACGGCCCCGGCAGCGCTGCCGCCGGGACCGATGCGATTTACTTGGTCTTGGCGCCGCCGATCTCGCGGTCCCACTTGTCGAACATGGCGACCAGCGCCTTGGCGCCGAGCGGGGGTTCGACCGGGTTGTCGGCGATCAGGGCTGCGTATTCGGGACGGCCGAACTGCTTGATGGCGTCCTGGCTATCCTGCGGCGCCGTGGTGAGCGGCACGTTGTTGATCGCCGGGCCCGGATACATGTAGGCGTGATCGAACATGAAGGCCTGCTGTTCGGGCTGCAGCACCGAGGCGATGATCTGCAGTACGACGCCGAGGCGTTCATCGGCGATGCCCTTGGGGACGGCCATGTAGTTGGCATCGCCAACCCAGTGGAAGCCCTTGAGGGTGGTGACCTTGTACTCTTCGGGCACGATGCCGAGGTAGCGCGGGTTGATGTCCCAGCCGGCAGTGGTGGCGATGATGTCGCGCGTGCCTTCGCCGAGTTCCTTCATGGTGGCAGTGGTGCCGGACGGATAGTACTCGATGTACTGGCCCAGTTCCTTGAGGTAGGCCCAGGTCTTGTCCCAGCCATTGATCGGATCCTGCGGATCCTTGTCGCCCAGCACGTAGGGCAGGCCCATGGCGAAGGTGCGGCCGGGGCCGGAATTGGCCGGGCGGGCATACATGAACTTGTTCGGGTTGGCCTTGGCCCAGGCGAGCAGCGTTTCGGCGCTATTGGGCACGTCCTTGACGCGGTCCGGAGCGTATTCGAGCAGCGGGCCCGAGGGCGTCCAGTCGTCGACGAACCCCTGACCGTTCGCCATCTTCTGCATTTGGTAGGCGCCGGGCAGATAGAGCTTTTCGAGATCGGGGAACATCGAGGCGTATTTCGGCAGGATCTCGGTCCAGAGCCCCTGCTCCATGCCGGCCGCGAGAGCGTCGTTGCCGGTGAGCACCAGATCGATATCGACCCGGTTGGCCGCCTGCTGCGCCTGCAACTTGCCGGCCAGTTCCGGGGCGGTCGCCTGGGTATAGACGAAGCGTGAAACCAGCTCCGGATGCGCCTGTGCGAACTTTTCCAGCGCCGGCTGGCTCAGTTGCAGATCACCAGCCACGTCGATGACGCTGATGGTGAGCGGCTGGCTCGGCTTCGGAAACGACTGCGCGGCAGCCATTTTCGAACCCAGGGCGATCGTCGCACCTGCAGCGAGTGTGCCAAGGAGAACAGTGCGTCTTGTCGTCATAATCTCACTCTCTTCTGTTGGAGGGTCGTTTATGCGTCACCGCTGGCTATTCGCCGACGGGTTGGTCCTTCCGCTGCAGCAATGCGGAAGAGTTCGGATCGAGGAACAGATGGCAGGCCGGGTGGCGGCGCAGGATGCTGGCCGGCACGGCGGGAGACACCGGGCTCTCGATGGTATTGCGGACGGCTTCGGCCTTGCGCTGATCCGGTACCGCGAGGATCACAAGGCTGCTGGCCATGATCTGGCGCACGCTCATCGACACGGCCTGCAGCGGCACATCGTCGATGGTGGCAAACCAGCCTTCGCCCAGTTGCTGGGCCCGGCAGGCGGCGTCGAGGTTCACCACGCGATAGGGCTCGGTGGCGTCGAAATCGGCCGGCGGATCATTGAAGGCGAGGTGGGCGTTTTCCCCGATCCCGGCGAAGGTGACATCGATTGGGTGCTCTGCGATGAGCTTGTTGAGGCGATTGAGTTCCCCATCGAGATCAGCCGCGTCGCCATCGATATAGTGCATGGCGCCGAGGGTGGGCAGGAACGAGGCAAAGCGCTCGCGCAGATAGCGCCGGAAGCTCGCCGGATGGGTGATCGGCATGCCGATATATTCATCGAGATGGAAGGCGGTGACCCGCGACCAGTCGATGCCCTCCAGTTTGACCAACACGGCCAGCATTTCGAACTGGCTGGCGCCGGTGGCGACCACGATGTTGGCGGCGCCGCGCGCGGCGATAGCCGAGCGGATGGCTGCGGCACCCAATTCGGCGGCGGCCTCGCCCAAGGCCGGCTTGCTGGGCTCGACATGTAGATGGATCATCGTCACTCCGTAATTGTCTGTTCTGATTGGTCCGGGCGCTGAGGAGCACCCTTGGTCTCTTCGGCGTAGGCGCGCGCGGCATCCTTGTGGCGTATCTTCGGCGCGGCGGTGGTCGCGCGCACGATAAGTTCGGTCTGCAGTACGATGCGGGTGCCGCGGCTGGCCTTGCCGGCCAGGACATCCGTCAGCAGGTCGACGGCTTGCTCGCCGGCTTCCGCGCAATGGACGGCAATCGAGGTGAGCGGCGGATAGGCCTTGGTCGCCAGCACGCCGTCGCAGCCGATGACGCTGAAATCGTCGGGCACCGAGAGGCCATGGCGGGCAAGCCCAGCCATGATGCCCTGCGCCATGTCATCGTCGTAAGCCAGCGCCGCGGTGACCCCGGCATCGAGCAAATTGCCGACGCAGGCTTGGCCTGCCTCGAAGGTCGGCTTCGCAGTGGGAAACTGGATCAGCCGGATGCCGAGCCGCCGGGCGGTGGCCAGCACCGCCTTGAGGCGCTGTGAGTTGGACCAGGCAAGGCGTGGCCCGGCGACATAGGCAATCGAACGGTGGCCCAGCGAAATCAGATGCTCGACGGCCTGCGCATAACTGGTGGCGGTATCGATGAGGACGCGCGGCACGTTGGGCAGGTCGCTATTGACCAGCACCAGTGGCTTGCGCTTGGCGTGCTCGAGAAGCGCGTCGCGCGAAATCCGAGGGGCGGCGAGCACAAAACCATCGACCTGCGCCGCAAGCTTGGTGATCAGCAGGTCCTCAAGCTCGGGCGTCTCGTCGGAATCGCCGAGGAAGGTGGCATAACCGCTCTCGAGCGCCTTGGCCTGCACCCCGCGCATCAGCACGGAAAAGAACGGATTGGTGATATCGGGAACAACGAGGGCGATATTGCCGGCGCGGCCGGTGCTCAGCGCCCGCGCGGTATGGTTCGGGGTATAGCCGAGACGTTCGGCGACGGCCAGCACACGGGCGACGGTATCGGCGCTGAGCAGCTGCGGTTGGCTGAAGGCCCGGGACACGGTCGCCCGCGATACCTGCGCTTCCGACGCCACATCGGTGATCGTCGGCCGTCGCCGGTCCTCTCGCGCAATCTTGCCAGTCATTGTCGCCCTTCAGATGAAACCGGTTGCATGAAA
>JAQGKB010000148.1 GCA_028290345.1 Hyphomicrobiales bacterium
TGTTCGCGGTGCTGAATTCCAAGATTCGTGTCGAAGACCTGATCAAGTCGGTCATCATCCAGTCCGGCAACGACGCGGCGATTGCGCTGGCCGAGGGCGTGGCCGGTACAGAAGACACGTTCGCGTCGATGGAAAACCAGCTCGCCCAGAAGATCGGGTTGAGCAGTTCGAACTTTACCAATGCCAGCGGTCTTCCCGACCCGGCCATGCACACGACGGCGCGCGATCTGGGCAATCTGGCGCGATACCTCATCCGCGAGTTTCCGGAATACTACCCGATCTTCTCCGAGACCGAGTTCACCTGGAACAAGATCAAGCAGCCGAATCGCAACTCCCTGATCGAAATGGGCATTGGCGTCGACGGGCTGAAGACGGGCCACAGCGAAGAGGCCGGCTATGGCAGCGTGGTTTCGACGGCGCAGGGCGGGCGGCGGCTGATCGCCGTGCTGCACGGCCTCAACTCGATGAAGGAACGCGCCGAGGAAGGCCGGAAGCTCCTCACCTGGGGAACGCGCGGGTTTGACCGCATACCTGTGTTCCCCAAGGGACAGGTTGTGGGCTATGCGCGGGTTTATGGCGGCGAAGAAGGTCAGGTCGGGCTGATCGGGCAGAGTAATATCGATCTCTTCGTGCCCAAGGGCGCCAGCAATTGCCCGCAGGCCAATATCGTCTACACGGGACCGCTTCGGCCGCCGGTGGACGAAGGCGCCAAGGTTGCGGAGCTGCGCGTGATGTGCAATGGCCAGTTGGTGCAGACAGCGCCGCTCTATACGGAGAAGGCAGTTGCGGCCGGCGGCCTGATGCGCAAGGCCGAGGATGCGCTGAAACAGCTGGCCCTTGGCTGGCTTTGAACCGACGGAACCTCAGTTGATGCCTGATGCGCCGCAGCCCAGCCTAGCCCGATTCATTACATTCGAGGGCGGCGAAGGCGTCGGGAAATCGACGCAGGTCAAGCGGCTGATCGCCAGCCTCAACCGCGAGTCGGTGCAGGCGGTCCGCACGCGCGAGCCAGGCGGTACGCCAAAGGCAGAGGCAATTCGCTCGCTGATCCTGCAGGGGCATTCGGAGAGCTGGGGCGCGGGGGCGGAGGCGGTGCTGTTCGCGGCGGCACGGCTCGACCACGTCAACAACCTCATCACACCCAGCCTTGCGAGCGGCAAATGGGTCATCTGCGACCGCTTCCACGATTCGACCCGCGCCTATCAGGGCCTGACCGGCGGGGTGGACGATAAGCTCATCCGGGCGCTGGAGGAACTGGCGCTCAACGGGCGCAAGCCGGATCTTACCATCGTGCTGGACATGGATCCGCACGCGGCTTTCGAACGAGTGGCGCAGCGGGCGATCGAGGATGGCATGCCCGGAAGCGTCGATCGCTTCGAGAAGGAAGATCTCGATTGGCACCGGCGGTTGCGCGAGGCATTCCTCGCCATAGCGGCCAGCAATCCCGATCGATGCGTGGTCATCCCGGCGGCCCAGGCGGAAGATGCGCTCGAGCAGGAAATCTGGGACTTGATCGTGCGCCGCTTCCCGGAAGTCATCGGGCACGCAGCGTGAGCGACGGCGCCGATCAACGCGAGCCCGATCAACTCGACGGCGTGCCGCCGCCCGAGCAACGCGACTGGGTGATCGGCCATGAGGCGGCGCGCACAGCTCTTGCCGAGCGGTTGACTGCGGAACGCATGCCGAGCGCCGTATTGCTGCATGGGCCGCAGGGCATCGGCAAGGCGACGCTGGCCTTCGCCATGGCCCGCGATCTGCTGAGCGGGACGGGCGATGAGGACCCGCACCGCGTCGCCGAGCAGGTCGCGGCCGGTTCACACCCCAACCTCTACGTGCTGCGCAAGCAGCCCAAGGACGGCAAGGGCTTTTATACCGTCATCCGCGTCGACGATATTCGTGAACTGCGCGAGCGGATGCGCAAGACGCGCGGCCGTACAGGGTATCGCGTCGCCATCATCGATTCCATCGATGACTGCAATGCCAACTCCGCCAACGCGCTGCTGAAGACCTTGGAAGAGCCTCCCGCCGAGACTTTGTTCCTGCTGATTTCACACCGTCCAGGGCAGTTGCTGCCAACGATCAAGTCGCGCTGCCACACGGTCGCGCTGCGCCCGGTCACCGACGATGCGGTGCGTGAGGTGCTGACCCGGACCGCGCCCGGAGTGGATTCCGTGCTGCTGGAGACCGCCGTGGCCTTGGCCCACGGTCGACCGCGGCGTGGGTTCGAAGCACTGGCAATGTCCAACGATGGCGCGCTGAGTGCGCTAAAGGGCTGGTTACGCGATCCGGCTTCGCATCCGCCGGTGGCCCATCTCAGCCTTGCCGATGCGCTTGCGGCCGATCCGGCCAGCGCCGAGGCATCGTTCGGGCGCGACGTGATCATCGAATGGATGGCCGAGGAGGCGCGAAGTGCGGCGCTTGCGGGCACCGGGGCTTACGCCCGCCTTGCCTCCGCTAACGAGCTATGGGACAAGGCTCACGCGCTCTTTACCGATGCGGACGATCTTAATCTCGACGCCCGGCAGACGCTTGTCATAATCTTCGACGCCATCCGCAAGCATGCGCGCCGGACCTCACAAACCGAGCCCCAATGACCTCGAACCCGTTCTATGTGACCACAGCGATAGCTTATCCCAATGGCGAGCCGCATATCGGACACGCCTACGAGATGATCGCGACCGATGCCATTGCGCGGTGGAAGCGGCTGGAGGGACGCGACGTGTTCTTCCTCACCGGCACCGACGAGCACGGCATCAAGATGGTGCAGACGGCGCAGGCGCAAGGCATTCCGGTGCGCGATCTGGCCGACAACAACTCGGCGCGGTTCAGGAAACTCGCCGGCGCGCTGAACATCTCCAACGACGATTTCATCCGCACCACCGAGCCGCGCCACTACGCGGCGGCGCAGGAACTGTGGCGCAAGATGCTCGCCAACGGCGACATTTACCAGGATACCTATGAGGGCTGGTACTCGGTCCGCGACGAGGCGTATTTCGACGCGTCGGAACTGACGGATGGCGAGAACGGCAAGAAATTCGCGCCCTCGGGCGCGCCGGTGGAGTGGGTGAAGGA
>JAQGKB010000189.1 GCA_028290345.1 Hyphomicrobiales bacterium
TCGGTGCCGCTGATGATCCTCTATTTCGTCGCCCAGCGCTTCATGGTGCAGGGCATGATGGCTGGCTCGGTCAAGGGATGAAGGCCAAGAATACTTACTCACTGCTTTAGGGAAACAAGCGATGGCAGAACAAGAAATTCGAATAGCAGTCGGGCAGTTCAACGAACTCACCGAGGAGAAATTGCGCTTTGCCGCCCAGATCGGCGTCAAGGGCATCCAGATGAACAATCCAAAACTGCCCGGCGACACGCACTGGGAAGAACGGGACATCAAGGCGCTCGTCGACAAAACCCAGGCCCACGGCCTGACGCTTGAGGCCATCGAGAACGTGCCTACCCATTTCTACAACAAGGCCATGCTCGGCCTGCCCGGCCGCGACGAGCAGATCGAGAACTACCAGACCACCCTGCGCAATGTCGGCCGCGCCGGCGTGCCGATCCTCGGCTTCCACTTCATGCCCAATTCGGTGTGGCGCACCGAACGTCTCGCCCCGGCGCGCGGCGGCGCCGGCGCCACCAAGTTCGACATGGCAGAACTCGAGGGCAAGAGCATCGAGCAGCTGCGTGCCTTCATGCCGACCAGCCTGGGCCGTGCCGATTCCATGCCGGTGTTCGACAAGCCGCAAGAGATGGTGACGGCCGAAATGATGTGGGCCAACTATACCTACTTCATCAATGCCGTGCTGCCGGTGGCCGAGCAAGCCGGGGTCAAGCTGGCGCTGCATCCGGATGATCCGCCGGTCCCGATGCTCGGCGGTGTTGCCCGCATCTTCAAGGAAACCGATGATTTCAAGCGGGCCTACGCGCTCAATCCGAACAGTCCATCGTGGGGCCTCGACCTCTGCCTCGGCTGTTGCTCGGAAATGCCGGGGGGCAAGGCTAATGTGCACGAGATGATCGACTTCTTCGGACCCAAGGGCCGGATCTTCTATGTGCACTTCCGCGATGTGCAGGGCACCGTGCCCAACTTCACCGAGTGCTTCATCGGCGAAGGCAATTTCGATCCCGCCGAGGTGATGCTGCAGCTCAAGAACAGCGGCTTCACCGGCTTCCTGCTCGATGACCACGTGCCGCACATGGACGACGACACCAGTTGGAACCATCGCGGCCGCGCCCACGCCATCGGCTACATGCAAGGGCTTTTGCGCGCCGGCGGCATGAAGGCCGCCTAACGCAAACCGCACAAACTAGACGGCGACCGCCTCGGCCGCCTTCTCCGCCCGAATCTTGCCGACCAGGTATTCGCGCGTGGCATCGACCGCCTGCAAGGCCAGCGACACAGCCAGATCGGCGTCCCCCAGGCGGGCGGCGGCGATGAGCGCCCGGTGCCCTTGCGAGATGGCGCCACGATCGCGCGGACCGAAATGGCGGGCGGCAGGATAGATCAGCGACCAATTGCGGTCGAGGGCATCCGCCGCTTCCGGGTTTCCGGCGACCGCAAACACAAGATCGAAAAACCGGTCGTTGGCGATCATGTGGTCGTCGATGGTCTGGGCGGCGTCGATAGCATCTTCCAGCTCAACCAGCCGATCGATGTCGTCCTTGCTCGCCCGCTCGACGAAACGGCAAATGACCAGGCCGAGGATGGCCTTACGCAGATCACAGAGGTTGTTGGCAAGTTCCTCGTCGACGATGCGAACGCTGGCGCCGCGATTGGCGGGAATGCTCACCAGCCCCTGGCTCTGCAATTCCACCAGCGCCTGACGCACCGGCATGGCGCTCGTGGCGTAGCGCTTCGTAAGTTCGCCGACCTTGAGGCGCGCTCCGGGTTGAAAATGTCCCTTGCGGATATCGGCGCGAAGAACCGTCAGCAGCCCTTGATAGGTCAGCTCCTGGCGAAAGTGCTTCACCATGTGTCATTGCCCCGTTACGCCAATGCGCTTTACGCAAAATCTCTCCTTACGATCTTGCGCAAGCCTTGGCGAGCGGTCTCCGTTCTTACACGGCCACAGGCGTCAGAGGCGCGAAAGGTCGATCTCGGTGATATGCCAGCGGCCGAGGTTGGAGGTGTAGAGCTTGTCACCCTTCAACGCTACATTGGTTGGATGGGCAATCGTCGTCGCGTGCGGGTCCTCGATCAGCAGCTCCAGCGCGCCGCCAGGTTTCAGGCGGTAGATGCGGCTCGGCTCGTAGCAGGCGATACACAGGGTGCCGTCGGCAGCGACTGCAACCCCGTCAGGGACGTTGTGCAGGTCGGCCACGACGAGCCTTGGCGTGCCCGCCGACCCGTCCACCTCGATCGGCACGTAGCTCAGTTGCGCCGCGTCGCTTTCAATGACGTAGAGGCCCTGCCCGTCCAGGCCCATCGCCATGCCGTTGGCAAAGTCCATCGGGGCGGTGCTCCAGACGCCGCCTTCGCCGGTTTTGAGACTGTAGCGAAAAATGCCGGGCCCGACATTGTTGTTGCCGCGACTGTCGGTGACGTAGAGCACGCCGCGCGCCTCATCCGCGACCGGGTAATTGGGCACCCTTATGCCCGAGGCGGCGAAGGGTTCGACCTTTTTGCGCAGCGCGTCGTAGCGGAAGATCGCCGCATGCTTCAGATCGCAGATGAAGCAATTGCCGGCCGCATCGAAGGCGATGCCGAGGGCAAAGCCGCCGGTCGAGCCCATGCGCTCGACCCCGGATCCGTCGGCGGCGATGCGCAGCAGGTCACCGACTTCGGTGCCGCACCAGATCGAGCCGTCGGCATGGATGGCGACGCCTTCCGGGTGGGCGACGCGCGGCTCGGTGAAGATGCCGTCGAAGAAGACCCGTGCGGCGCTCATGTCCAGCAATGCAGCCATGAATGGATTCCCTAGCCTCTCAGAGCGCCTCGGCTTCGATGCGGTAGCGCGTTGTAAAACTCTCGCCGGCGGCAAAATCGCGGGCGGTCGGCGTGCCGGATCGGGCGATCGGATTGTCTGCGGCAGCGGTGGCCGGGCCGAGGCCGAATGGCGAGCAGATCGGCTCCATGCCGAGTGCCAGGTGGCGGCCGCTCCACGGCTCGGCCTTGCGGCCGCGATTGGACATCCACAGCAGCAGGCTGGGGAAATGCTCCTTCTGCCAGGAGAGGCGCACCCGATACCCATCGGCTTCATTGGCCAGCGCGACGGAGCCAATGCCGTTGAGTTGCAGCAATTCCTCGGTATCGGCCGCAAAGGGGACCCTCGTCGCATCGATCATGCTGCCATCGCGCCCGGGCACGGCACCGAGGCTGGAAAAGACCTTGTCGATGGCGAACAGCGGCGCAGATGGCTCTACCGTCCCCGGATAGGTGCGGCCGTTGTCGAAGGCCGACGGTTCGATCCGCGCCTTAGCCGCTTCATTCGGAAGCCGGAAAGTTGCATGCAGCCCCAACGGCAAGCGGCAAGCGTCGCGGACGTGGATGGTCAGTTCGATGTCGACGGCAGGCGCATCGGGATCGGGCGTGATCGCCCGTTCCAGGCGCCGGATCGGGCTGGTCTTCGGATAGTCAATTGCAAGGCGCAAGCTCCGCTCGTCACCCTGCAGCCATTGCCAGGGGTGGTTGGAACTATGGCCGTGGATTTCCTCATCCGCCTCGGCTGGGCTCATCAGCGCGGCCCATTCGGGCGGCGAGGTCTGATCGGTGACCGAATAGCCGAACGGCACGCAAGGCCATTCCCCGCGCAAGCGCTGCAGGATGCCGGGCAACGGCTCTGCCGGCTTTTCCTCGGCCCAAGGCGCGATCGTCATCGGACTGGCCTGCAATCCATTGCGGAGAACGAAGGTGATCGGCGCCAGCATGGCGCCGTGCCGCTGCACGGTCAGCGTGCCGAATTTCCAGCCAAGGCCGCGGTAGAGATCGTCGTTGTCGCTCATGCCTGCCCCTCTGCCCTGCGGGCCTTCTCGGCCGCTCGTGCCGCGCTCCTGGCGGCGAACGCCTGCACGCGCTGCTGGCCGATTTCGCTGCGATAGAGCGCGTTGACCAGGTCGCGCTCTTGCCTCAGCCCTTCGGTCAGGTCGCCCGCGAGCGCCAGTGCCGTGAGGTGCTTCAGCCCCTCGATCGCCTCGCAGGGTTCCGCGGCGATCATTTCGGCCAAGGCCAGCGCCCTCGGGAGCAGGTCCGGTGGATCGACCAACTCGTTGACGAGGCCTGCCCCGACGAACTCGCCCGCCGGCACGATGACCCCGGTCATCAGCAGCAAGTTGGCGCGGTTGCGCCCAAGCTTGGTGACGCTGCGCTGCGTGCCGCCACCGCCGGGCACAAGCCCGAGCTTGATCTCCGGCAAGCCCATCTTGGCGTCAGTGGAGGCGATGACGATGTCGCAGCAGAGGACGAACTCGAAGCCGCCGCCGAGCGCAAAGCCGTTCACTGCGGCGATCACCGGCTTGGCATTGTCTTCGATCGCCACATACATGCGGCCGCCGTTTTCCTGGAAGGTATCGAATTCCGGGCCGGTTTGCGCCGCGTATTCCTTGATGTCCGCCCCCGCCATGAAGGCGCGCCCCTCGCCGGTGACGACGATGGCCCCGACGCCGGCATCGACGGACAGGGCTTCAAAGGCGGTGATGATCTCGCCCTGCATCTGCCGGTTCATGGCATTGAGTTGGTCGCCGCGGCGGAAGGTGACGAGCGCCACCCTGCCTGTGCGTTCGATGCTCAGGGTAGAATATTCGGCCATGCTCAGGCCTCCACGACCGTCATGTCGCCGCTTTGCTCCAGCGCAGCGATAGTTTCGGCGGAGACCCCAAATTCGGCGAGGATCTCGCGGCCATGCTGGCCCACCAGCGGCGCCGGGCGATCGATCGTCGCCGGCGTCTCGCTCATCTTTACCGCCGGTGCAACGACGCGCACCGTGCCCGCCCGTGGATGCTCATAGGAGGTGATCATCTTCATGTGCGTGACCTGCGGATCTTCCGCCGCGGTGCGAATATCGTTGACGCCGGCGCACCAGATATCGGCTGCCAGCAGGCGTTGCAGCAGGTCGGTCTTGTCGAACTTTCGCGTCTCGGCGTTGAGCTTTTCCCAGACCTCGTCGCGCTTGGCGAACAGCGTCTCAAGATCGTCATAGACCGCCAACTGCGGCGCATCGACCGTCTCGATCACGGTCTTGAACGGGCTCATCGCGATCGACACATAGCCGCCGTCGCGGGTCTCGTAGATACCGAAAGGCGCCTGCATGCCCGGATGCCCGATGCCAGAATTGGGGCGCACGAAATCCTCGCCGAGGTTGAGCACGCCCACATATTCCTGCCCGAGATGCGCCAGCATGCCGGCAAGCAGGTTGACCTCGATCTTCTGCCCCTTGCCGGTCTTCTCGCGGTAATAAAGCGCCGACAGGATGCCATAGACCATGTTCATCGCGCCGATCTGGTCAGCGAGCCCGGCGCCCGCCGGGACCGGAGCCGCGTCGCCCCGCCCGGTATTGGCGATCAGCCCCGCAAGGCCCTGGATCAGCATGTCCTGCCCGGGCCGGTCTACATAGGGGCCCTCCTCGCCGTAACCCGACCCCGAGCAATAGATGATGCCCGGATTGACCGCCTTGAAATCCTCATAGCCGTAACCGAGCTTGGCCAGCACGCCCGGGCGGAAATTCTGCACCACCACGTCGGCCTTCTTGGCCATCTCCATCAGGATCTCATGCACCTTCGGGCTCTTGAGGTTGAGCGCGATGGAGCGCTTGTTCCGGTTCCAGGCCAGAAAGTTCGGGCTCTCCGAACCGCCGACCCATTTGGCGAAGAACGTCATCGAGCGGAACATGTCACCCGCCCCGGCGCGCTCGATCTTGATCACGTTGGCGCCCATGTCGGCCAGCAATTGGGTCGCGAACGGCCCCTGCAGCAGATGGCTGAAATCCAGGATGGTGACGCCTTCGAGGGCCTTGTTCATCTTCTCACTCGATTGACTGTTGGACTGCGGCTAGAGGAGGTCTGGAACGAAGCGCGGTGTGACGCAGAGCCCGCCATCGACACGGAGGTCGATGCCGGTGGTAAAGCCCGCCGCATCGCTCGCGAGGTAGACGGCAGCCTCCGCCACCTCCTCGGGATTTCCGATGCGCCCGATCGGATGCATCTTCACCCAGGCGCGCGCCACCGCATCGCCGAGGTCGGCGATCACCTTTTCATTCATCGGCGTATTGATGGTGCCCGGCGAGATCGAATTGACCCTCACATTGTGCGGCCCGAACTCGACCGCCATCTGCCGGGTCATCGCCATCACCGCACCCTTGGCGCCGGCATAAGCGGTCCAGCCGTCGAGTCCGATATGGCCCTGCGCCGAAGCCATGTTGATGATCGAGCCGCGCTTCTGCGCGATCATGTGCGGCAGCGCGTATTTGCAGCCGCGGAAAACGCTGGTGAGGTTTACCGTGATCAGGCGGTGCCACTGCTCGTCGGTCATCTCGTAGACCGGCATGCCGCCGATGGCGATTGCCGCATTATTGACGAGGATATCGAGCCGGCCGGTCTTTTCGACAGCCAGCGCGACTAGATTGGCGATGTCCTTTTCCTCTGCGACGTCGCAATGCACATACTCGGCCTGCAAGCCCGCCGCGCGCAGCGTCTCGACAAAAGCCGAGCCTTTCGCATCGTCGATGTCTGAGACGAAAACCTTTGCGCCTTCGCGCGCCATAGCTTGGCTGATGGCGTGGCCGATGCCGTCGGCGCCGCCGGTTACGATAGCGATCTTGTTGTCCAAACGTCCCATGACCAACCCTTTCCTACTGCCGCCGGCGCTTCATCTCGTCGAAGCCGACAGCGGCGATGATGATGGCTCCGGTGGTCACCAGTTGCCATTCGGTGGCGAGATTGAGCATCCCGAGCCCATTGGATAGAAACGACAGGATCAGCACCCCGAGCGCCACGCCGAACAGGCTCCCGACCCCGCCTGCCAGACTCACGCCGCCGAGCACGACCGCCGCGACCACCTGGAATTCAAAGCCGAGCCCCGCAACGTGCACCGCCGAGCCCAGCCGCGAGGACAACAGGATCCCCGCAATGCCGGCGAGCAGTGCGCTGATGATAAAGCAGAGGAACTTTATGCGCTTGACGTTGAAGCCGGCGAGCCGGGCCACTTCCGGATTGCCGCCGACCGCGTAGATCTTCCGCCCGAACGGGCGGTGCCGCATCAGGTACATAAAGCCGATGAGCAGGGCCAGCGCCACCAGCGCCGGATAGGGCACCGTGCCGAACAGCCGGCCATTGCCGATCTGGTAGAAGCTTTCGAGGCCCTGCTTGTCCGGAATGGCCTTCTGCCCGGTATAGAGATAGATGCCGCCGCGGATGACGAACATCGAGCCGAGCGTCACGATCAGCGAGTTGATGCCCAGATAGGCGGCCAAATACCCATTGATGGCGCCGACGAGCAGCGCCAGCGCCAGCGCACCGGCAATGCCGAGCTCCAGCGAGCCGCCATGGTTCATGATCACGACCAGCGGAATGGCGACGGCGCCAGCGAGTGATCCGATCGAAACGTCGATCTCGCCAGCGATGATCAGCACCCCGACCCCGATCCCAGCAATCATGGCGAGCGAGGCCTGGCCCAGCACATTGGTGATGTTGCGGACGGTAAAGAAGCTGCCGGACGCGAAGGAGAAATAGGCGATCAGCACGACAAGGCAGAGCAGCAGCACCGTCTCGTTGCGCCGGAACAGCGACACGAGCAGGTCGCGCGCGCTGTTCGTATCCCTAAAGGTTGAAACGCTAGCCGATTGCGGCATTCAGAATAGCCTCCTGCGTTGCCTCGTCCCGATTGAGGATCTTCGTGATGCGCCCCTCAGCCATCACCGCGATGCGGTCCGACAAGCCGAGCAGTTCCGGCATCTCCGAAGTCATCATGACGACGGCCAGCCCCTCGCCGGCCAGCCGGTCGATCAGGGCAAAGATTTCCGATTTGGCGCCGACGTCGATGCCGCGGGTCGGCTCGTCGACGACGATCACCTTGAGCCCGCGCATCAGCCAGCGCGCCAGCAGCACCTTCTGCTGGTTGCCGCCCGAAAGGTTCTTGATCGGCTGATTGAGACTCGGCGTCTTGACGCGGAACCGATCGACGAACTCCTGCACGGCGCTCCGTTCACTGCCCTCATCGACAAAGCCCGAGCGGGCGAAATTGCCGAGCGCCGCAAGGCTGGTATTCTGCAGCACCGGCAATTCCAGCATCAGCCCTTCGGACTTGCGGTCCTCGGTCAGAAGCCCGATGCCGAGCGACACCCCGGTGCGCGTATCGTGCGGGGCCAAGCGCTTGCCACCGATGGTGATGCGGCCGGTGCGGATCGGATCGAAGCCGACAATCGCCTTGGCCAGTTCGGTCCGCCCGGCGCCCATCAGCCCGAAAAAGCCCAGCACTTCGCCGGCTTTGGCCTCAAAGGCGATGTCCTTGAGCTTGCTGGTCGAAAGCCCCTCGACCGAGAGGATCGTCTCGCCGCGTGCCGGGCCGCGCGAGCGCGGAAAAAGGTTCTCGATGCGGCGGCCGATCATGTCCTGGATCAGGCTGTCATGGCTGTGCGCGGCGATCGGCTTGGTCGAAATGTGCCGGCCGTCGCGCAGTACGGTCACGGTGTCGGCAATCTCGAACACCTCGTCGAGCTTGTGCGTCACATAGAGCACGGCGATGCCCAGCCCGGTCAGGCGGCGGATCACCGCGAACAGCAGGTCCACCTCCTTGGGCGTGAGCGAGGAGGTCGGCTCGTCCATCACGACGATCCGCGCCCGGTGCGCCAGCGCCCGGGCGATTTCGACCATCTGCTGCTGGCTCACCGGCAGGTTGCCAACCTTGGCAGCCGGATCGACGCCGAAGCCGATGCGCTCGAAGAGGGCCGCGGCATCCTTGCGGATCGTAGTCCAGCGGATCGAGCCGACGGCGTCGGTGGGATATTCCTCGAGGAAGATGTTTTCGGCGACGGTGAATTCCGAGATCAGCGCGATCTCCTGGAACACGACCTTGACGCCCTGCCGCAGCGCATCGCGCGGCGTCTTGAACGCGGTCTCGGCGCCGCCGATCCGCATGCTGCCGGCATCCTTCTGGTAGACGCCGGCGAGGATCTTGATCAGCGTCGATTTACCGGCGCCGTTCTCGCCCATCAGCGCGTGCACCTTGCCGGGCTCGAGCGTCAGATCGACATTCTCGAGCGCCAGCACGCCGGGAAAGCGTTTGCCGATGCCGGTCATTTCCAGCGCCGGGCCGGCATAAGACGTCGCAATGGGAGCGGACATGGTGAGGTCAGCGGGCACCGGCGCGCCTCCTTACAAGATCGAGATAGGCGGCCAGCACGATGACGACGCCGGGCACGACCATCTGCAATTCCTGGTCCCAGCCCAGGATGATGATGCCGTTATTGATCACCTGCAGGGTGACGACCCCGAGCAGGGTGCCCAGCAGCGTACCGCGGCCGCCGCTGAGGCTGGTGCCGCCGAGGATCACGGCCGCGATCACGGTAAGCTCGAACCCGCGGCCGGCCGTCGGCTGTCCGGCGTTCATCAGCGAGGCGAGGATAAGCCCGGATAAGCCAGTCAGAAGGCCGGTGATGACGAAGACCAGCAGCGTCAGCCGCTCGGGCTTCAGCCCCGAAAGCCGCGCCGCCTGCCGGTTGGCGCCGACGGCGTAGATGTAGCGGCCGAACACCGTATGGCGCAGCACGACGAACGTGCCGGCGAAAACAATGGCGGCAATCACCACCGGCACAGGCACCGGGCCGAGATAGCCGGTCGAAAGGGCGGTGAATGCCGGCAATTGGTTGTGGTTCTGGATTGCCTGGCGCGAATAAAGGAACACGCTCCCCTGCAGGATCATCATGGTCGCGATGGTGGCAATCAACGAATTGACCTTGAGCCGCGTCACGATGAGCCCGTTGACCAGCCCCACGAAGCCGCCGAACAAAATCCCCGCTCCGACGCCCAACCAGACGTTGCTGGTCTGGTTGGTGACATCCATGGCGACGACGCCGGCAAAGGCCAGCGAAGCGCCGACCGAGAGATCGACCTCGGCAGCGATGAGCAGCATGGTCATACCAGCGCCGATGATCAGCACCAGCGAGCATTGGCGCAGGATCGCGATGATGTTCTCGACCGAATAGAACTGGGGGGAGCCGATTGAAATCGCGATGCACAGGATGACCAGCAGGCCGAACAGCACGATCGGGCTGTTCTCGGCGAGCCTGCGGACAGGCGGCGTGCTCGTCACCGGTTGGGTAATCTCGCTCATTGCGTACCGATGGATCTGGATGGATGGAGCGGAGCGCGGGGTGCCCGAAAGCACCCCGGCATCAGTTCGTCGATAACGACGCTACAGGTCAGCCGAGGTCTTCATGCACTTGGCTGCCGGCTTCAGGGCGTTGACCGTATCCCAGTTGATGGTGCGGACATTGCCGTCGACCGAATAGTACTTCTTCCAGCCCTCAACGCCGACCATCGCCGCGCTCGGCGAGACGATATGTTCGGGAACGCTTTCCTTGTTGAAGAGCTTGACGGCGGCATCGATGGCCGAGAAGCCTTCCTTTTCGGGGAACATCGCCGCTTCGATCTTGTAGGACGGCTCGGTATTCATCGAGTTGATGAAGCCCAGGCCTTCGCCGCCTGTGCCCACCACCAGCAGCTTGTCCTGCGGCCGGCCGCTGGCCTTCCAGGCCTGCAACCCGCCTTGCGCGGAGGAGTCGTTGATGCCGTAGATCACGTTGATGTCGGCATTCTTGGCGAGCGCGGCAGAAGAGGCCGCAAGCGCCGTGTCCGGATTGCCGCCGCCATCGATGTCATTGACCAGCGTTGCGCCGGGAACCACGGTCTTGATGCCATCCATGAAACCGTGCGAACGCAGCACGGTCGCCGACAGCAGCGGCAGGCCGACATTCATCACCTTGGCGGTGCCGCCGAGATGATCCTTGGCGTATTTGCCCGCTTCAACGCCGGCGAGGTACCCGGTGTCATAGTCGCAGATCGCAACCATGGTGGTCATGCCCTTGACCGGATTGCCTTCGAGGACCAGCGGAATGTTCTGTTCCTTGGCGCGACGCACCAGCGGCACGACGCCTTCTTCGTTTACCGGCGTGATGATGAGCACATCGATGCCCTGGGACATGAAGTCCTCGGCGGCCGAGACTTCCTTGTTGACGTCAAGGTTGGCGTCACGCACTTCGAACTCGATGCCAAGCTGCTTGGCGCGGTCCTTCATGCCCTTGATCACGTTCTGGTACCACTCGTGCGTGGCATAGTTTGTCACATAGCCGATCTTCTTCGGCATGTCGGCAGACATGGCGCTCGCCGACATGACCGCCATCGCG
>JAQGKB010000244.1 GCA_028290345.1 Hyphomicrobiales bacterium
ACCCCCTCCTCCCCAACCCTCCCCGCAAGGGGGAGGGTGTAGATCGGGGTTCTTCTCACCGCCCGCGCCAATGCTCCAGCCGGCACCCTCCCCCTGCGGGGAGGGTTGGGGAGGGGAATCTTCTCCCCGCCATTCTTAGTCACGGATCCAGATCGAGTAAGTTCATGACCATCAAATTCGCCGCTATCGGCCTCAACCACGGCCACATCTACGGGCAGGTCAACTGCCTGCTGCGGGAGGGCGCGGAACTCGTCGCCTTTCATTCGCCCGAAGACGATCTCGCCGTCGCGTTCGGTGAAAAATTCCCCCAGGCCAAGCGGGTCGCCGACAAGCGCGAAATTCTTGAGGACCCCAGCATCGCGCTGGTGCTTACCGCCGCCATTCTCGTCGATCGCGCGGAGATTTCCATCGAATCCATGCGGCACGGCAAGGACGTGATGAGCGACAAACCGGGGATGACGAGCCTAGGGCAACTTGCGGACATCAAGCGGGCGCAAGCGGAAACCGGCCGCATCTTTTCGGTGTGCTATTCGGAGCATTTCGAGACCCGATCCACCGTCAAGGCTGGTGAGCTCATCGCAGCCGGTGCGATCGGCGAAGTGATCAACACCGTCGGGCTCGGACCGCACGCGATCTTCAACGGCAAGCGCGCGGAGTGGTTCTTCGACCGCAAGCGCTATGGGGGCATCCTGACCGATCTTGCCAGTCACCAGTGCGAGCAATTCCTGTTTTTCGCCGGGACGCTCGATGCTCAAGTCATCTCGGCCACGGTCGCCAATCGCAATCATCCCGATACACCCGGCCTGCAGGATATCGGCGACATGCACCTGCGCGCGCCGCGCACCACGGGCTATGTCCGGGTCGACTGGTTCACGCCGCGCGGACTGCCGACATGGGGTGACGGACGGCTAACCATCATCGGTACGGAAGGTTATATCGAACTGCGCAAGTACATCGACATTGGCGGCCACCCCGGCACCGATCATTTGTTCCTAGTCGACGGCAAGGGCGTGCAATATGTCGATTGCTCAAACGTCCGCCTGCCCTATGGCGCGCAGCTGATCGCCGACATCCAGAACCGCACCGAGACGGCAATGAGCCAAGCCCATTGCTTCAAGGCAATGGAACTGGCGCTCACGGCGCAGCAGATGGCCGAACGCGGCACGGAGTGGCAGCAATGAGCCAGATCAAGACCGTTGCGGTAGTCGGATGTGGGATCGGCCGGAGCCACATCGTGGAGGGCTACCTGCCCAATGCCGACAAGTTCAAGGTGCTCGCAATCTGCGATATCGACGCTGAGCGCATGAACACGCTCGCCGATGAGTTCGGCGTCGAGCGGCGGACGACAGATTTCGATGATCTTTTGGCGATGGACGATCTCGACATCATCGACATCTGCACGCCGCCCATGGTGCATTATCCGCAGGTGATGGCAGGCCTGAGGGCCGGCAAGCACGTCGTCTGCGAAAAGCCGCTGGTCGGGTCGCTGTCGCAGATCGACGAGGTGATTGCGCAGGAGAAGATCAGCAGGGGCACGCTGATGCCGATTTTCCAGTACCGGTTCGGCGACGGCATCGAGCAGGTCAAGGCGATCATCGACGCGGGGATTGCCGGAAAACCCTATGTGGGGACGGTGGAGACGCTGTGGCGGCGCGAGGCCGACTACTACGCCATTCCCTGGCGCGGCAAATGGGCGACCGAACTGGGCGGGGTCTTGATGACCCACGCCATCCACCCGCACGACATGTTCACCTATCTGATGGGACCGGTAAAAAGCCTCTTCGGGCGCGTCACCACCCGCGTCAACCCCATCGAAGTCGAAGACTGCATTTCGGCCTCGGTGGAGATGGCGAGCGGCGCGCTGGCATCGTTCACCGCGACGCTTGGATCGGCCGACGAGATCAGCCGCATCCGGCTCGCCTTCGAGAACGTGACCTTCGAGAGCGACCACGCGCCCTACTCTCCCGGCAACGCTCCCTGGAAGATCCTACCGCGGAATGACGAGGCAAAGCAGCGGATCGACGCCTTGCTGCAGGATTGGCGACATGTGCCGCAGCGCTACGAAACGCAGATGGCGCGCTATCACGATGCCCTGATGAGTCGTGGCGCCATGCCGGTCACCACGGCGGCCTCGCGGCAGGCCCTGGAGATTGTCACGGCGTTCTATCATTCGTCCGAGACCCGGACCGAAGTGCAGTTACCGATCGGTCGGGAACATCCAAAATACAGGAGCTGGCTGCCGAAGGAATTCGTCCGGTGAGCTGCCACGGCAATAGCACAAACCGCGAAGTCGCTTTCGCGAGGGCGGGATGCTCCGTTCGGCGGACGTCGGGAAACGCTCCAAACGAAGGTTCCCATTTTCGCGGGAACGACACCGTGGCACGTTGCACGGCTGGAGGAAGACCTTGATGGCGACCGATGTGGTTTTGCGCGAGATCAGCAAGGCCTATGGCGAGATGAAGGTTATCCACGGCATCGACCTCAGGATTGAGCCGGGAGAATTCGCCGTGTTCGTCGGGCCGTCGGGCTGCGGGAAATCAACCCTGCTGCGGATGATCGCCGGGCTCGAGCCGATCACTGCCGGCGAGTTGCTAATCGACGGCGATCGGATGAACGACGTGCCGGCAGCCAAGCGCGGTATCGCCATGGTGTTCCAGTCCTATGCGCTCTATCCGCACATGTCGGTCTACAAGAACCTGGCGTTCGGCCTGGAAACGGCGGGGCTGAAGAAAGCCGAGATCGAGCCGCGGGTACAGCGCGCGGCGGAGATCCTGCGCATCGAACCGCTGCTGCAACGCAAACCGAAGCAACTCTCGGGCGGGCAGCGCCAGCGCGTCGCGATCGGCCGTGCGATCGTGCGCGAGCCCAGAATTTTCCTCTTTGACGAGCCGCTCTCCAACCTCGACGCGGAGCTGCGGGTGCAGATGCGGGTCGAGATCGCAAAGCTGCACAACGACCTCGGCAACACCATGATCTATGTGACGCACGATCAGGTGGAAGCGATGACCATGGCGGACAAGATCGTCGTGCTGAATGCCGGCCGGATCGAACAGGTCGGTGCCCCGCTCGAGCTCTACAATGCTCCGCGCAACAAGTTCGTGGCCGGTTTTATCGGCTCGCCGAAAATGAACTTCCTGACCGGGCGCATTGCCTCGGCGGGTGCCCATATCGAGACCGCCGGAACGACGATTGATTTGCAGCGAAAATTCGGGGCAGCGGGTGAGCCGGTCACGTTCGGGGTGCGGCCGGAACACATCACCGTGGCCGAAGGCACCGGCATCAAGCTGGCGGATGTGCGGGTAGACCTCGTGGAGCAGCTTGGCGGCTCGACGATGGTCTACGCCTCAACCGCTGATGGGCAGCCGGTCGCGCTGGCGCTGGAAGGCCAGCAGAGCGTGCCGGTGGGTGCCACGATCACGGCGCGCGTCGATCCAGCGGATTGCCACGTGTTTGGGGCCGACGGACGCGCCCTCTGAGGCGCGGCCCTATTCCTCGTCGTCCGGATCGAGATACGCCTCGATCTGATCGAGGCTGGCGCTGTAGGGCACAGGTCGATCACCCAGGATAACTTTGAACGTTTCATCGGCGCTGAGCATATAGCCGCCGTTGACGACCTTGGGATCGGGCTTCTTGGTCGTGAGGATCGTCAGGCCCTTGCGATGTCCAAGACGGCGCAGCCGCCTCAACCTCGCGTTATCGCTATCAACTCGGCTCAATTCTGACCACTCGCACCGGTGCTTCTCATTCAGGTGGCGATACAGCAGAATGTGCTCTCCACTCAACAGAAACTTACCGTAGTGATCGCACGGTCCAGTAGGGCGCCCAGGCGTCTACCACTATGTCTGCTCGTCTGATATGAGGCGGGAATGACTGAATTCGACCCTTATCTGCTGCTTGGTGTGACGCGCAATGCGACCGTGCTGTCGATCAAGACGGCCTATCGGCAGCGCGTGCAGACCGCGCATCCGGACCGTGGCGGCGATCCCACCGTGTTCATCGCACTGGTCAAGGCGTTTGGCCTCCTCTCCGACCCTGAAACACGCCGGATCTACGACGAGACCGGCATCGTCGACGAGGAAGGTATAAGAAACTATCGCCGCGACGTGACCAAGATCCTCGCCGACATGTTCGATGCGGCGGTCGAAACGGCGATTGCGACTGGACTCGAACTCGGCGGCGTGGATTTCGTCTCGCAGATGACGGCGGCGGTGAAAGTTGGGCTTGCAGAAGCCAAGACCGGGCTGCTGCGCGCCGAACGCGATATCCGGGCGCTGTCGGAACTCAGGAAACGCATTCGGCGACGCGACGAGCGTCAGAATGTCTTCGCCGAACGGCTCGAGGCACAAGTCGCAGCGCGAACCGAGCAGCGCGCGCAGGTCCGGCGCAAAGTCGCGCTGCTGGAGACGGCGATCGTCGAGCTGGGGAACTATCAATCCGAAGTCGAGCTGATCCTGGCGCTCGACGCCGCACCATAGGGCTACAGCGGGCGGCGGGCGATGTCCGGGTGGTCGAGCGGGCTGATGTGCTTGGCATCGGCGCCACCCGGCGAGCCCCAGCCAGTCACCTTGTCGCCGAAGAACTCGACATTGATAGCGGCAAAGGCCTTCTCGCTTGCGGGCAGATCGTCCTCGGAATAGATCGCTGCGACCGGGCAGATCGACAGGCAGAGGCCGCAGTTGATGCACTCTTCAGGGTGGATGTACATCATTCTCCCCCCCTCGTAGATCGACTCGACCGGGCACACTTCCTGGCAGGCCCCGTCCTTGACGTCGATGCAGGTTGAAGCAATCACATAGGCCATGGCTCTTCCTACTTCCCCCTCCAGACCGGCGGGCGCTTTTCACGGAAGGCGATGACACCTTCAGCCTGATCTTCCGATTGCAGCGCTTCGACCAGCGCCGGCAAACGCAGCATCTGCGCCTCGCGCGCGGAGAGTTTTTCGCCGACCCGCACCATCTGCTTGATGGCGCGCACGGATAAC
>JAQGKB010000258.1 GCA_028290345.1 Hyphomicrobiales bacterium
CTTCCAAGACCGTGGCCTTCGTCGATGCCGCCTCGAGCGCCATGCTCTACGAGATCGCCATCTACGTGGTCGTCGCCGCCATGATACCCTTCCTCAAGCCGCTGCCGAGGACCGAGCAGACCTATGGCAAGGAGCCCCCCGGGCCGGTGATCGCGGAGCTTTAGGGAAGCGGCGGGCAATGAAAAGGGCGCTATACAGCGCCCTCTTTCAACACGTGCGTTGCCTGTCGGCGGATTAGCGGACGATCAGTGTTCCGGCGCCATGCTCGGTAAAGAGCTCGACCAGCACCACATGCGGCGTCTTGCCGTTGAGGATGACGACGCCTTCGACGCCGTTTTCCAGTGCCTCGAGACAGGTCTCGACCTTGGGGATCATGCCACCCGAAACCGTGCCGTCCCTGATCAGCGCCTTGGCCTCGGCGACGGTCATCTCCGGGATCAGCGTGCCATTGGCATCGAGAACGCCCGGAACGTCGGTGAGGAACAGCAACCGCTTGGCGCCGAGCGAGCCGGCGATGGCACCGGCAAACGTGTCGGCATTGATGTTGTAGGTAAAACCGTCGCGGCCGGGCGCCACCGGAGCAATCACCGGGATCATCTCCGAGCGGGCCAACAGGTCGAGCAATGTGCGATCGACTTCCACCGGTTCGCCGACAAAGCCCAGGTCGAGCACGCGTTCGATATTCGAGGTCGGATCGATGGCAGTCTTTGTCGCCTTGCGCGCAAAAACCATGTTGCCGTCCTTGCCGCACAAGCCGATGGCCCACTCGCCCTCGGCATTGATCATGGCAACGATTTCTTTGTTGATGGAGCCCGCCAGCACCATCTCGACGATTTCCATCGTCCGCTTGTCGGTGACGCGCAGGCCACCTTCGAACTTGCTCTCGATCCCGAGATTTTTCAGCATCGAGGCAATCTGCGGTCCGCCGCCGTGCACGACGATGGGATTGACCTTGGATTGTTTCAGCAGCGCGATGTCGCGCGCGAAGGCCTGCCCGAGGGCTGCATCGCCCATGGCATGGCCGCCGTATTTGACCACGACGGTGCGGCCTTCATAGCGCTGCATGAAGGGGAGCGCCTGCGCCAGGATGGAGGCGTCACGCGAGAAAGCGGCGGTATCGGGCATTTGTCTTTTCGTCTCATGCATGGCCAAGCGGTCTACCTCGATTGATCCGAAATGTCATCGGCTCGTATCCCCTTCATGCCAATTTTTCGTGTCGGCGTGCGCTGTGTCGGGGGATAGGCACAAGCACAGGGTCGGGTTAGAAGACTGATATGGCAGCAGCAAGTCCTGATATCGCCGATCTGATCGCGAGGACAGCGTTGCGCGATCGCACGGCGTTCCGGACCCTTTACGAGCGCACCAGCGCGAAACTGTTCGGCGTCACGCTGCGTATCTTGAAGGATCGCTCGGAAGCCGAAGAAGCGCTTCAGGAAATTTACGTCAAGATCTGGCAACGCGCCGATCGCTACGTCGCCGGCAATTACAGCCCGATCAGCTGGCTGGTGGCCGTGGCGCGCAACCATTGCCTCGATATGCTGCGCGCCCGCCGGCCGGTTTCGGACGATATCGACGTGGCGCTGGAAGTTGCCGACCTGGCGCCCGATCCGGAGCAGGCGGCCTTGAACAGCAATGAACGATCCCGGATCGATCATTGCCTGGCAGAGCTCGACGACGACAAGGCAGACGCCATTCGCGGCGCCTATCTGGACGGTTATAGTTACGATGAACTGGCGGAGCGATACGGCGTGCCGCTCAACACGATGCGAACCTGGCTGCGCCGGAGCCTGCTAAAACTGAGAGAGTGTTTATCGGCATGAGCGTGAGTGGCGAGGACAGCAACGGACGCGACGACGACAAGGTGCTTGTCGGCGAGTTCGCGCTCGCCCTACTCGACGCGGCCGAGCACGAGCGCGTGGCGCGCCGCATCGCCGCCGAGCCGGCGCTGGCAGCTGAACTGCAGCTTTGGCAATCGCGAATGCAGAGCCTCGACCGGGAGTTTGTGGAAACCCCACCGCCGGCGAATGTTTTTGCCAAAGTCGAGAGCCGGCTGTTTGGCGCGGCCGCAAGACCCTCGGCAGCGGCGCGCTTCTGGGACAATCTGGCACTTTGGCGCGGCCTGGCTGCCGCCGGCCTCGCCGTTGCGGTGATCGCCGTGGGTTTCAACGTGCTGCGCCCGGCGCCCGATTCGGCTGCGTTGGCCAACCAGCTCGTGGCCTCGCTCGAGGCCGATGGCAGCGACGTGAAGTTTGTCGCCTTCTACAACGAGGCGAGCGGCGCGGTACGGCTGGTGTCGCTCGGCGGCAAGCAGGTTCCCGACAAAGACTATGAGCTTTGGTACATCCAGGGCTCGCAGGCGCCGGTTTCCATGGGTGTCATCCCGGTCGATGCCCGCACCAATATTCCGCTCGATCCCAAGGCGCAGGCCTCGATCAAGCCGGGCACGGTTCTTGCGGTCACGCTGGAGCCCAAGGGCGGTTCGCCCAGCGGCGCGCCAACCGGCCCCATAGTGGCCAAAGGCGCTGCCACGGCGATTTAGGGGGTCAGCCGACGTTTGCGAGCGGCAGCACGATCCCGAAACAAAACCAATCTCCCTCCGAAACTCTTTCTCCAAACCCTCCGTATCTCTTCCTGTCCCGACCGAACGAGGCGGGCGTTCAAAAGGAAGGAACCGAACAAATGAAAACCTCCACCCTGCGCGTCGTCGCGCTTGCTGCCATGCTGAGCGTTTCTGCTTTTGCCGGTGCTGCCTATGCTGCCAATCCGATGGTGGGCGGCGCACCGATGTCCGAGAAGAAAGACATCATCGATAACGCGGTGAAATCGAAGGACCACACCACCCTTGTCGCCGCGGTCAAGGCGGCCGGCCTGGTCGAAACCCTGAAGGGCAAGGGTCCGTTCACCGTGCTCGCCCCGACCAACGAGGCCTTCGCGGCGCTGCCGAAGGGCACCGTCGAAACCCTGCTGAAGCCCGAGAACAAGGCCATGTTGACCAAAATTCTCACCTGCCACGTCATCGGCGCCAAGGCGATGGCTGCCGATATCGCCTCGATGGCCATGGATGACGGCGGCACGCATGTCGTCACCACGGTCGGCGGCTGCAAGCTGTCGCTCAAGAGCAAGGGTGGCAAGGTCACCATCACCGATGAAAACGGCGGCGTCGCGCACGTCACCATCGCCGATGTCGTGCAGTCGAATGGCGTCATCCACGTCATCGACAAGGTGCTTCTGCCGAAGTCGTGACTACTGACACCATCGTGTCCGCAGACTATCAGGCGGACACGAGTATTTGACGTGCAGTTGTGGTGCGGCTCGCATTAGACTGCACGTCAGCCGCTCCGCAACCTGCAGCCCACCAGCACACAGGATGCGGGGCGGATCAAGCATTGGGATTGGACAAGCCATGGATCGTCGCGCTTTTCTTCTGGGTGGAACTGCGATCGTAGCGCTCGGCGCGGTAGCCTGGAGCATGCGCCCCGGAACCCCCGTCGAAGCGGCCGAAGGCACCTTCGAGGTCAGCTTTACCGATGCCGAATGGCGCAAGCGCCTTACCCCCGAGCAATACGGCATCCTGCGCCAGCAGGGCACCGAGACGCCGGGTTCCTCGCCGCTGCTCAACGAGCACCGCGCCGGCATCTTCAGCTGCGCCGGCTGCGATCTGGCTCTCTTCGATGCCGGCACGAAATTTGAATCCGGCACCGGCTGGCCGAGTTTTTACCAGCCGCTGCCGAACGCCGTTCAGGTCTCGACCGACAGTTCGCTGGGCATGACCCGCGACGAAGTGCATTGCCGCCGCTGCGGCGGACACCTTGGCCACGTCTTCAACGACGGGCCGCAGCCGAC
>JAQGKB010000262.1 GCA_028290345.1 Hyphomicrobiales bacterium
CGCGATGCAATTCCATCCGGATCGCAATCCGGGTGACGAGGCGGCCGAACACAAGTTCAAGGAACTCAGCGAAGCCTACGACACGCTGAAGGATCCGCAGAAGCGCGCAGCCTATGATCGATTCGGCCACGCGGCGTTCGAGAACGGCAATGGCGCCCGCGGCCCTGCCGGGTTCGGCCCCGATTTCAATTCCTCGATGTCGGATATCTTCGAGGATATCTTTGGCGACTTTATGGGCGCCCAGCGCACGCGTGGCGGCGGCGGCCAGTCGCGGCTGCGCGGCTCCGACCTGCGCTACAATCTCGAGATTTCACTGGAGGAAGCCTTTCTCGGCCGCACGGTCGAGATCGACGTCCCGACGCTTGTCGGCTGCGTGACCTGCGACGGCAGCGGCGCGAAACCTGGCACCGGCATGTCCACGTGCCGGCAGTGCAATGGTCACGGCAAGGTACGGGCCGCGCAAGGCTTTTTCACCATCGAGCGTACCTGCCCGATCTGCCAGGGCCGCGGCCAAATTCTCGAACAGCCCTGCACAGATTGCGGCGGCCAGGGTCGCAAGCAGGAAAATCGCAAGCTCTCGGTCGATATCCCGCGCGGCATCGAGGATGGTACCCGCATCCGGCTGGCCAATGAGGGCGAAGCTGGCCTGCGCGGCGGCCCGCCCGGCGATCTCTACATTTTCATCTCGGTAAAGCCGCACGATCTCTTCCACCGCGACGGGGCCGATCTTTATGCCCGCGTGCCCATCGCCATGGCCACCGCTGCGCTCGGCGGCGAGTTCGAAGTGCCGACGCTCGACGCGGCCCGCGCCAAGGTCAAGGTGGCCCCTGGCACGCAGCCGGGGCAGCGCGTGCGGCTCAAGGGCAAGGGCATGCCGGTCCTGCGCGCTAAGGAAGTCGGCGATCTCTACGTGCAGCTCGACGTTGAAACGCCGCAGAACCTGACACGGCGGCAGAAGGACCTGCTCGAAGAGTTCCACAAGGTCTCGACGCAGGATAACAGCCCAACCTCAAGCGGCTTTTTCGCCAAGCTGAAAAGCCTGTTCGACAGCTGAGCGCAGGGCGTGACTTGACTGCGGAGATCATGCTCTAGTCCGGCAGGCAACCGCTTGCACGAGGCTTTCATGACCACCGCCGTCACGCTGTCCGGATCGATCCGCACGGGGTCCTACAACGTCATCCTGCAGCGCTATGTCAGCAAGAAGCTGCGCGAAGCGGGCGTCGAGGTCAACGAGATCAGCCTCGCCGACTTCCCCATGCCGGTCTTCAACGAGGACCTCGAGCCCGACAATGTGCCGGAAGCCGCCGGCCGGATGGCGCAGCTGTTCGTGGCGGCCGACATCGTCTTCATCGCCTCGCCGGAAAACAATGCCGGGGCGACTGCTCTGATCGTCAACACGATTTCCTGGCTCAGCCGGCAGAAGCATGGACAATTTCGCCACGCCGTGTTCGGCATCGGGGCGGTTTCGTCGGGCAAATACGGCGGCATCAACGGCATCGGCCATTTGCGCGATTCGCTGAGCAAGCTCGGCGCGCTGCTGGTCCCGACCCTGCTCGGCATCGGCCCCAGCGCGACGGCATTCGACGAAACCGGCACTCCGACGGAAGAGGGCGTGATTCGCAAAGTAGACCAGATGGTGCGGGAGCTCACCCACTTCAGCCGCGGCGGGATTTGAGGGTTGGAATAGCCCGCGTGGGAAGGGGCTGTGCCACGGCCTCGCCCTTCGAGGCTCGCCTGCGGCTCGCACCTCAGGATGAGGCCTACTGAGGGGCTATGCCGTCGCTTGGAAGTAGCCCTCATGGTGAGGTGGGAGCGCAGCGACCCTCGAACCACGAGGGCGTGGCACTAGCCCCCCGTCGACCCAAATCCCCCAGCCCCACGATCGCTGTCGCTGGAAAACTCCTCCACCGTCTCGAACACCGGCCGCAGGATCGGCACGAACATCATCTGCGCAATGCGCTCGCCCGGGGCGATGGTGATCGGCTCGGTGCCCGGAGCGCTGCGGTTCCAGACGCTGATCAGGATCGGGCCGGTATAGTCGGCGTCGATCACCCCCTGCAGATTGCCCAGCACCAGCCCCTTCTTGTGACCCAGCCCCGAGCGCGGCGCGATCACGCCCACCATGTGAGGATTGCCCATGTACACGGCAATGCCGGAAGGGATCAGGATGGCCGGCGAGCCGGGCGGCAATACGATCGGCGCATCGATGCAGGCATGCAGGTCTATCGCGGCCGCCATCGCGCTCTGGTAGCGCGGCAGCCCCCACTGTTTCAGCCGGTCGTCAAGGATTTTTACCTCGATCCGGGGGGCCATATCCAAACTCATGTCGTACCTCGAGCCAGTGCTGCGCTGCGCAAGCTCATAAAGAAGTTTGCCCGTTGCGACAAATGATGAGGCGGTCGCGCTCCGTTCCGGATATGGCTTTGCGAGCCGGCGCGGCGAGGCCTATCCTCACGCCCAAATTCGCAACCCAAGGACGCCGCAATGACCGTCACCAACGAACATATCGAGGCCTTGGAAAAGGCAAAACTGCGCGTCGTCCGCCAGCGCCGCGAAGCCGCCGCCCGCAGCGACATGGCCCCGTTCCTGCAGCGTCAGGCCGAGATCGAAGCCATCGAGCGCGCCATTGCCGATGAGCGCCAGCTCGCCAAGCTTGGCTGAGGCCGGCTACTTCACCTTGACCACGGCGTAGAGTTCGTCCGGCAGCTTGGCCGTGCCGTTGATCAAATCGGTGAAAGGGATTTTCTGCTCGGCCGAGCGCTTGTCGGCCGCAAGCCTCATGTTGGTCTCTGTGATATCGCCGCCGCTGACCTTCAGCGTTACGAAATGGCCGTCGAAATAGGCGGCCATCATCTGCTTCATCTGCTCTTCCTGCTTGGCCGCTTCCGGGTCCGCCGGCTTGGCCGGATCGCCGGCCGCCGCCGCGCTGTTCACGCCGCTAATGACGCCGTTCAGCCCCTTGGCCATCTCCGCGGTCGGGAAGGCGACGCGCACGAGGCCCGGCCCGGCTGAGCTGAATTTCACGCTTTCCTTGCCTTGCTCGAAGGCGAGGGCCGCGAACGGCCCTTCCTTGCTGACGACGCAGGTGGCGGTGCCGTCGGCATTCTCGCTCAACTGGCCGTCGCCGCAGAATTCGTCGGGCGAGGTGGGCTGGCCAGGCTTCTTGTTGGCCTTGAGCATCGGGTAGACCTGCGCGCTCATTACCTGGGTCATGACGCCTTTGGCGGTGGTCTCGCTGGTCGGCTGCACATCCATCGTGACGTCGATGCAGCCCGCAAGGCAGGCCGTCACGAACACGACACCGGCGACCCGGCCAAACAACTGCACAGTCATACAATCCTCCCACATCGCGGCGAGGTACGGCCGCGCGTATCGGCAGCCTATGGAAAACCCCGGGGACCGACAAGGTGTTTGCGCTGGAAGGAGTTAGCTCGCCGTTGTGGTCACGAAGACTTGAACGTTTGCTTCAATTCTGTCGCAAATACGCTGGCGTCTAGACGAACATCCGCACCAGAAGCGCCACGCAGGTGACGACGGCGAGGCCAAATCCGGTGACGATCATGAACCGCGGCAGCCCGTCGCTGCGGTTCTTCCGCTCGGCATGCGCCTCGTCCAGCAGAGCCTCGGCCTTGCTGACGATATTGGGCAAGCGCAGCGCCGCCTCGCTGAACAGCGCGAACTGCTGCTTGATGTCCTCGATGCGGCCGAGAGGGCCCTCCTCGCGCCGCACCCAATCGCCCACCACCGGCTCGGCAACGGTCCAGATGTCGAGCGTCGGATCGAGCGCCCGCGCCACGCCCTCGACCAACACCATGTTCTTCTGCAGCAGGATCAGCTCCGGCCGGGTCTGCATGTGGAAAATTTCGGTGACCGCGAAGAGCTGCCCCAGCACCCGCGCCATCGAGATGTCGTTGGCGGTTCGCCCCTGCAGCGGTTCGCCGATGGCGCGCAGCGCGAGCGCGAAATCGTCGACCGATTGGTTTTGCGGTACGTAGCCGATATCAAAATGTCGCTGCGCGATCATCCGGTAGTCGCGGGTGATGAAGCCGTAGATGATATCGGCGAGAAACCGCCGCTCGCGGCGGCTGATCCGCCCCATGATACCGAAATCGACGGCGATGACGTTGCCGGTCACCGGTTCGGCGAACAGATTGCCAGGGTGCATGTCGGCATGAAAGAAGCCGTCGCGGATGGCGTGCTTGAGAAACCCCTGCAGCACGGTCTTGGCCAAAGCCTTGCGATCGATGCCGGCTGCGTCGAGTGCCGCGAGGTCGCGGATCGGCACGCCTTCGACCCAGCTGGTAGTGAGCACGTTTTCGGCCGTGTGGTCCCAACTGACCGTGGGAACGACAAAGCCGGCGTCGTCCTTGATGTTTTCCGCGAACTCGGAGATCGAGGCCGCTTCCAGCCGCAAATCGAGCTCCAGCCGGGCCGAGCGATCCAGCGTTTCCACCACCTGGCGCGGCCGCAGCCGCCGCATTCCTGGCGCAAAGGTCTCGGCCAACCGGGCGCCGGCATAGTAGCTTTCAAGGTCGGCCCGGAAGCGCTTGCCGACATTGGGCCGCAGGATCTTTACCGCCACCGCGCGGCGGCGGCCGAGATCATCGACCAGCACCGCCTTGTGCACCTGCGCGATCGACGCAGCGGCGATCGGCGGGGATAAT
>JAQGKB010000272.1 GCA_028290345.1 Hyphomicrobiales bacterium
TCGCCACGATGGCGACGATCCCTACCTGGTGGTCGCAGCCGACAAGGGCACGGCCACATTCTCCGACCTGGCCAATCGCATCGCGGTCGAACATGGCTATTGGCTGGGCGATGCCTTCGCCTCGGGCGGCTCTGTCGGCTACGACCACAAGAAGATGGGCATCACCGCGCGCGGCGGCTGGGAAGCGGTCAAGCGCCACTTCCGCGAGATGGACCGCGACATCCAGAAGGACCCGTTCAGCGTCGTCGGCGTCGGCGACATGTCGGGCGACGTCTTCGGCAACGCCATGCTGCTGTCGCCCGCCACACGCCTCATCGCCGCCTTCGACCACCGCGACATCTTCATCGATCCCGATCCGGATGCAACGAAAAGCTTTGCCGAACGCGCCCGGCTCTTCGCCCTGCCGCGCTCGAGCTGGCAGGATTTTGACCGCAGCGTGCTGTCGCAGGGCGGCGCAATCTATTCCCGGGCCCTCAAATCCATCACCCTTTCCGAAGAGGCGCACACCGCGCTCGGCCTCGCCACCGTGACGCACACGCCGCAAGCGCTGATGCGGGCGATCCTTCAAGCCGATGTCGACCTGCTCTGGTTCGGCGGCATCGGCACCTACGTCCGCGCCACCACCGAGTCCGATTTGCAGGCCGGCGACCGCGCCAACGACGCCATCCGCATCACCGGCGCGGAGATCTCAGCAAAAGTGGTCGGCGAGGGCGCAAACCTCGCGATGACGCAGCGTAGCCGCGTCGAATACGCGCTCAAGGGCGGCCGCCTCAACAGCGACGCCATCGACAATTCCGCCGGGGTCAATTCCTCCGATCTCGAGGTGAACATCAAGATCGCGCTCGGTACGCTGGTGCGCAACGGCACCTTCACCTACGAACAGCGCAACACCTACCTCGCCGGCATGACCGATGAAGTCGCGGCGCTGTGCCTGCGCAACAACTATCTGCAGACGCTGGCGCTCTCGGTCGCGCAGCGCCGGGGCCTTGCCGAATTTCCCGACCACCGCACCCTGATCGAAGCGCTGGAGCAGCGCGGGCAATTGAACCGCGCCGTGGAATTCCTGCCCGACGATATCGCGCTCAACGAGCGCGCCCTCGCCGGCAAGGCGCTGACCCGACCCGAACTCGCGGTGCTGCTCGCCTACGCCAAAAACACAGTCTATGCCGACCTGCTCGCCTCGCCAGTGCCCGATGACCCGTATCTGGGCAAGGAACTGTTCCGCTATTTTCCCGAAACGCTCGCGACCGACTACCCTGAAACCATCCTCGGTCACCGCCTGCGCCGCGAAGTCATCGCCACCGTGCTCTCCAACGCCATGATCAATCGCGGCGGACCGGCCTACGTGCAGGAGATGGTCAGCGCTACCAGCGCCGACGCCGGCCAGGTCGCAGCCGCCTACGCCGCCGCGCGCGACACCTATGGCCTGCCCGACCTCAACCTGCGCATCGATGCCCTTGACGGCCGCATCGGCGGCGAGACGCAGTTGGCCCTCTACATGGACGTGCAAGCGTTGCTGGTGCGCGAGACCTTGTGGTTCCTGCGCAATGAAAGCTTCGAAGCTGGCCTCTCCGGGCTGGTCACCCGCTATGCCACCGGCGTGGCGGCGATCCGCGCCGATCTGCCCAACCTGCTGCCGCCGTTCTACGCACAAACCCTGACGGCCCGCGCCGCCGACCTTGAAGCGCGCGGCACTCCAAAGGACATGGCCCGCGCCATCGCCGAATTGCCGGCGCTATCCCTCGGCACCGATATCGTGCTGGTCGGCCAGCGCGCCGCCACCACATTTACCAACGCCGCCCAGGCCTTCTTCGGTGTGCTCGACCTGTTCAAGCTCGGCCGCATCATTGAGGCCGGCAACGCCATCGTGCTCGCCGACCGCTTCGACCGCATGGCGCTCGACCGTGCGCTGGCCAACCTGATGCGCGCCCAGCGCGACCTGACCGTCGACGTCCTCGCCACCCCCAGCCCCACCATCCCCGACCGCCTCGCCACCTGGCACGCCACCCGCCCCGCGGCGATCGACCGCGCCATCAAGGCAGTGGCGGATTTGACCGAAGGCGAAGTGACGGTATCGCGGTTGTCGGTGGCGGCGGGTTTGTTGTCGGATTTGGCGCGGAGCGCTTGAGGAGGAAAGACCCCTCACCCTGCCTCACCCCAGAGGGGCCGAGGGATGCCGCCGCGGTGAAATCTGGCCTTTCGACCCGTACGGTTGCGCCCCTCGCCCCTTCGGGGAGAGGGCAGGGGTGAGGGGTCTTCCCTCAGTGCCTGAAATGCCGCATCCCGGTGAACACCATCGCGATGCCCGCTGCATCCGCAGCAGCGATCACCTCATCATCCCGGATCGAACCGCCGGGCTGGATTACCGCCGTCGCGCCAGCTTCCACCGCCGACAACAGCCCATCCGCGAACGGGAAGAACGCATCGGATGCGACCACTGAGCCCTGCGTCAGCGCGCCTTCAATCCCCGCTGCCTCCGCAGCGTCGATCGACTTGCGGTGCGCAATGCGGGACGAATCCACCCGCGACATCTGCCCGGCACCTATGCCGACAGTGGCGCCGTCCTTCACATAGACGATGGCGTTGGATTTGACGTGCTTTGCAACCTTTGCCGCCACCCGCAAATCGGCCATCTCGGCTTCGGTCGGCGCCCGCTTGCTGACGATCTTCAGCTCGCAATCATCGACATTTCGGTTATCGCGTGTCTGCACCAGCAGCCCGCCCGAGACGGAGCGCACCGTTAGTCCCTCCGCCTTGGCATCGGCCAGCGCCCCGGTCAGCAGCAGCCGCAAATTCTTCTTGCCGGCGAAGATTTCCTGCGCCTCGGCGCTCGCCGACGGGGCCACGATCACCTCGGTGAAGGTCTTGACCATCTCCGCCGCCACCGTCTCGTCGATCTCGCCATTGAGCGCAACGACGCCGCCATAGGCGCTGACGGGATCGGTGCGCAGCGCCTTCACATAAGCTTCGAGCAAGCTGCCGCCGAGCCCGAACCCGCAGGGGTTGGCGTGCTTGATGATGGCGACTGCCGGCCGCTGGGGATCGAATTCCGACACCAGCTCGAACGCCGCATCGGTGTCGTTGAGATTGTTGTAGGACAGCGACTTGCCCTGCGCCTGCGTCGCAGTGGCCACCCCCGGCCGCTTGTCGCCGGTGGTATAAAATCCCGCCCACTGGTGCGGGTTTTCGCCATAGCGCATCACCTCGCGCAGCGTGCCGGTAAAGCTGCGATACGGCATATCGCGATAATCCAGAGTCTTGGCGAACCAGTTCGAGATCGCCGCATCATAGGCCGCCGTACGGGCATAGGCCTTGGCTGCCAGATGCTGGCGCAGGCTGAACGGGACCCCGCCGCGGCCGGCGATGAGCTCGATGATTTCGCCGTAATCGGCCGGATCGACCACCACCGTCACGAAGGCATGGTTCTTCGCCGCCGAGCGGATCATCGCCGGGCCGCCGATATCGATGTTCTCGATAGTTTCGTCATAGCTGGCGCCGCGGGCAATGGTCTGCTCGAAAGGATAAAGGTTCACCACCACCAGATCGATCGGCTCGATGCCGTGCTCGGCCATCGACGCAGCGTGTTCCGCCTTGTCGCGCACCGCCAGCAGCCCGCCATGAACATTGGGGTGCAGGGTCTTGACGCGGCCGTCCATCATTTCCGGAAAGCCGGTGAGATCGGAGATTTCGCGCACCGGCACTCCGGCATCGGCGATCAGCTTGTGCGTGCCGCCGGTCGAGACCAGTTCAACGCCGAATTCCGATAGCGACTTGGCGAATTCGGCCACGCCGGTCTTGTCGAAAACCGAAAGCAGCGCGCGTTTGATGGGGAGGCCTTGCGTCATGCTCTGATGTTCCGTTGCAGTGGGCCAAAGGCCCTATTGTTCGACGAGGGTGAAAATCCAGGCGATCTCTCGCCCATTTTCCACGTCGGCTTCAAGTACGATCTGGCGCGTGCGGTGGAAACCGAAATAGGCCGATTGCCGCACGCTGTCTTCGACCCGCATCTCCGCGCCTTCCCAGATGAAGGTCCACATCGAGCCTGACGCCAACTGCAGGCGCAGCAGGTTCTCGCCCTCGGCACCATAGAGTTTTGTACCAGAAGCGAGATGAAAACGCACCGTGCACATGCCGGATAGCGGCGAGCCGCCTACTGCGACCATCCGGTCCTGGCCGACCAGAGTCTTGCCTTCCGCCATCAGCGTCATGCGCCGCTCGAGCATAACCCCGAACTGCTTTTCATAGCCGTCGGTCTCCATCATCAGCGACTGATCGGAGAGCTGCACCTTGAGATCGGGCACGGCGGAGCCACGCGCCAGCAACCGCCCGGCCATCGGCCCCTTGAACGGGATCACCGCCGCCGACATGGCGTTGATGGTCGGGCCCGAATGGGCGACGCCCTGGCGGAACAGCAGCGCGCTCTGGGAGAGCTCGGCCGGCGCGGGGCCGCAACTGCCGACGATCAATTCGGTGCGATAGCTGAATTCGAAGGCCAGCGCGCTGGCATGGGCATCGCCGGCATATTCGCGCGGCGGCACCAGCCCGCCATCGGCCACGACGATACTGGGACCGGAGGCGAGGCGGGCATAGCCGCCGCAGACGCCGCTTTCCCGATGCCGGGCCGTGGATTGCGCCTGCACCGAAATCAGCAAATCGTGCGGCAGGTGCCCGGTGCCGTTGAAATAGGCCGCCTCGCCCGTGCCCAGCGAAATGGCATCGAGGGCCATGTGCATGCTTTCGACGGCATCGGCGAGCACCCCGGCCAGTTCCTCGTTGTAGCGCTTGAGCCCCATCCGGATGGTGACCAACTCGGTGAGGATCTGCAGCTGCACCTTGGCGCTACGGGTGCGATGCAGCCCGTCCTCGTCGATCTGCAGGTCCAGCAACTGCTGCAATCGCATCACCCGCTCCGGCAGTTCGGGGAGCCGGTTCTCGTCGCACAAGGCCACGCCGACCATTGCAATGGCGGCAAGCAGCGCATCGAGCGGCTCGGTACTGAGCGCGCTACGCAGCCGCAATGACTGGATCTGGCTGTTGAGACAGCGGTTGATGGTTGTCGCCTGGTCCGGATTGGCTCCCTCGAGCAGCAGGCCGTAATTG
>JAQGKB010000274.1 GCA_028290345.1 Hyphomicrobiales bacterium
AGGCGGCGGATCGAAGACGCCTTCCAGGACCTTGACCAGGATGTAGGCGACCCCCGTGCCGGTTGCGGCCCCGAACACCGCCCCCGCAATGAGGATCAGCAGGGCCTCGCTCCAGATGAAGCTCGACAGTGCCTGCGACTTGGCTCCCAGCGCCGCGAGGATCGCAAAGCTGCGTCGCCGATCCGCCAGCCCTAGCGCCAGCACCAGCCCGCTGGCCCCGGCCAGGAGCAGGATCGCAAATGCAAGTTCCAGCCGCGTCAGTCCGCCCAGATCCACCGAGGTCAGGCTCGATCCGATGAAGTGAGTCGCATCGCTGAGGTCGGTGACCCGCATCCCGGGTATCGCCTTGGTGATGACGGTAGCGGCGCCCTTGACCGATGCCGTTTCGCCGGAGGTCCGCAGCAGCGCCACCTCGGTCGCGTCCACGCCGGTCATCTTGGCGACATAGCCGGCGTTGGCGATGAGGAAGCTGTCGCGCGGCGCCGTGGGGAACTCCCGCACCACCCCGGCGAACCGGAACGGCACGATGTGGTACTGGTGATCCGGCCCCTGCATGCGCAGATTGAGCGTGTCGCCGAGCGCGAGCTGAAAATCCTTCATTGTTTCATCGGACACCAGCACGCCATCGGGCGCCTTGGCGAGAGCCGCAAGGGTCGCCTTGGCGTCGCCATTCTGGAAGAAGGCGTTCGACATCGTCGTCGCCGTTCCGATATTGGCCGGATCGACGCCATAGAGGTCCTGCAGATCGTTGCCGACATAGGCGAAACGATGCTGCATGCCCTGGATGGCGGTGACGCCCGGGATGGCTTTCAGCTTGTCGAGCACCGGCCCGACCGGAGTCGCGGTGGTGCCGGTCACCGTGACATCGGCGCCGTTGGTGAGTTCGGCATCGACCCGGGCCTGGCCCTGATACGACGCGTTGAAGATCGCCGTCGAGGTGGCAAAGGCGAACGCCAGCGCGGCGAGCGCAATGCCCGCCGCCACCCGCCGCCGCTGTCGCGACAGCGACGCCGCAACCGCTCCTGCGACCGGCCCGGCAAATCCGGAGAGAAGCTTTGCCAGGGTCTTGCGGCCATATTTCAGCGCCACATTGCCGATGCGTAATACCAATAGCCCGGCGCCGGCCCACAGCAGCACCGGCGCAAGGAACGCCGTGTAGTCCACCGAAATCGCCGGAACGCCTTCCGGAGCGAGCACCACCTGGTAGCCGCTTGCCGCGGTTTTCCAGAACACGATGCCGGCAAGCGCCAGCAAGATGAAATCGAGATAGATCCGCCGCCATATCGACTGCGGATCGGCCCCGATGCTCTGCCGCGCCGCCGCCACCGACAGGGTGCGCGCCGAATTCCAGGCCGGAAGCAGGATCGCGGCCAACGCCAGCACGACGCCGATTGCCGCCGAGACCAGCAGCCAGGCGGCGCTGGCCCGGGTCAGCATGGTGCCGCCCAACAGCACGCGCGAGGCCAATTCGGCAATCACGACGCCGATCACGGCACCGGTCACGCCGGTCGCCACCGCCTCGAAGCCGGCAAGGCGCAGGATCGTTGCCACCGGCGCGCCGCGCAGGCGCAAGAGCGATTGGTCGCGGCGGCGGCGATCGCTGCCCGACGCCGCAATCGCAATGGTCAGCAGTGCCGCAAGTACCGCCCCGGGCGCGCCGAGGAACAGGAACAGCACGCGCGCATAGACCGCGTCGCCGCGCGCCGCGTCGAGCCGCGCCGCGAGATTATTGGAAAGCACAGCGGAGCCGGCGACCCGGGCCTCGAAATTGTGCCCGGTCGAAAGCACGTTGATATAGGCATCGCCCGGATCCGTGGGCAGCGCTGAATGGTCGAGTGTCACGTGCAACTGCCGGCGTACGCTGTCGGGACGCACATTGGCCTGCGGGTCGAAGATCGTCTGCCACTCCGCCATCGGCAGGATCATGGCGTTGTCGGGCGGGGCCTGCGGGGCGGCGCCGGGGGGCACGCCGATGGCCTGGAACACCATGTCGGCGCTGGTGAGATCGACGACGCCCGTGACCTTGGTGGTCGCATCGGGCAGGCCGGGGCGGTGGATCGTGATTGTATCGCCGGGCCCGGCATGCAGGTTCGCCGCTGTCTGCTGCAGCAATACCGCGCCGTCAGTCGTCCCGGAAAGCAGCCGAAAACCTTGCGGAAACGCTTGCAAATAGCCCGGCCCGAAGCCCAGGATCTTGCCCGCGCCAGTGCTCTGCACGCTGCCGCCGGTGGTGAATTCCAGCCCGTCGATCTTGGCGTAGCCGACCACTTCGCCGCGGGCCACCGGCGCCGCGTCGAACAGCGCCGTCCGGATGTCGGCGGCGTTGGAACCCGGCACCATCTCGATCTGCCAGTCGATCGGGACCGTCGCGATGGCGCGCTGGGTCATTGTGGCCGTGCTCGAGCGGATGAAAACGCCAAGCGCGGCGATCAGGGCGACCGTCAGGGCGATGCCCGCGATCGAACCCGCGATGCGGCCGAGCCGCGTTCTGAAAAGGCCCAGGAGCCATTCGAGCATCATGCGAGAAGACTTTCCGTCTCGAGGGTGAGGGTACCGTGATCCATGCGCCAGACCTCGTTCATGCGGGCGGCGACATTGGCATCATGGGTGGCGATGACCACGGCGCAGCCATTGGCCTTCGACCATTCCGACAACGCTTCGACGATCGCCGTGCCGGTGACGTGGTCGAGCTGGCCGGTTGGTTCATCGGCGAGAATGAGTTTTGGCCCGGTGACGATGGCCCGCGCCAGGGCGACGCGCTGGGCCTGGCCGCCGGAGAGTTCTTCCGGGAGTTTCCCGGCAAGATCCTGCAGGCCGAAGCGCTCGAGCGCCCGCATCGCGGCCGGCATCCCGTCTTCCTTGCTGCTGGCGAGCGCCAGCGGCAGGGCGACGTTCTCGATGACATCGAGCCAGGGCACCAGGCTCGGCGATTGGAACACCACCGAAACCTTTCCCGGACGCAGGTCATCCTTGGCCCCCAGCAACGGCCAGGTCAGCGTGCCGCCGGTCGGATCGTCGAGCCCGGCAAAGAGGTGCAGCAGCGTGGATTTGCCGCTGCCGGACCGACCGACGATAGCGATCTGATCCTCGGCATGAATGATGCAGGTGGCGGGCTTGAGGGCATGCACCGCCGTCTGCCCGTCGCCATAGGATTTGGCCACCCCGACGGCTTCTACCAGCGCCCGGCGTATTTCTTCAGCCATCACGACAGCCTTCCATCGTTTATGTGCACGATCCGGTCGGCCTGTTCGGCCAGAGCACTGCTGTGCGTCGCGATCAGGATCGTGGTACCGGCCTGCTGCCGGCGATGCAGTTCCGAGAGCACATCGAGCTCGGTCGCGGCGTCGACCTCGGCGGTCGGCTCGTCGCAGATCAGGATCGCCGGCTGCGCCGAGAGCGCCACCGCCAGCCCGGCGCGGGCTGCCTCGCCGCCCGAGAGCTGCGATGGCAGCGCGTTGCGCCGCTCCCTGATGCCCAGCATTTCGAGGATTTCGTCGTCGGCCCGGCCGGACCGGATGCCGGCGAGCGAGCGCTGCAGGCGGATGTTGCCGGCAACGGTCAGGTGTTCGACGAGATTGCCCGATTGCATGAGCATGCCGATGTGGCGGGCCCTGAGCTTGGCGCGCACCGCCTCCGGCCGCCGCGACAGCCGGCTGGCCATCACTTCGACATAGCCGCCATCGGGTTCGTCGAGCCCTGCGAGGCAGGAGAGGAGCGTTGATTTCCCGCTCCCCGACGGCCCCATCAACGCGACGAACTCGCCGCGCTCCAGGGTCAGGTCGACGCCCTTGAGCGCCATGGTTTCTTCATCCCCATCGTGAAAGAAGCGATAGAGCTCAAAGGCTGCGAGCGGGAACATCTCTAGTTGATCCGCACAGAGTTCGACATCAGGTTCCACTGGTCGACGTTATCGGCGCCGAGCGGGGCCGCCATGTCGAGCGTCACCAGCTTGCCGTTCTTGAACAGCAGATAGCGCACCTCTTCGAGGCGGATCTGCTTGTTGGTGACGGCGTTGGGCTCGGAGTTGGCGGAATAGTCGATGACCACTGCCGGGCCACCCTTGAGGGTGATCGGCTTGATCGAGTTGATGGTCACCGCGTGGCCGGTGGCCTGCAGATTTGCCGCTTCCCCGGCCTTGACGCTCGCCGGCGTCGGGGCCTGCGTCGCCGGAGCAACGCTCAGGTCGAGGCGATTGTACTTGTCGAAGAACAGCGCGCCATGCGCGTGGTCGGTCCGCGACCAGCCCTCGGGAACTTTGGCCGAAAAGCCTTCCGGCGAGGAATAATCGATGAATACCTGGCTATCCGGGATGTCGCCCGGCGGATTTTTCTCGGCCTGTACCGGGGCTTCGGCAGCCAGGGCGGGTACGATTGCCGGGAAAGTCGCGCTTGCCCCGATCAGGATGAGGAGGGCAGCGCGGAGAAGAGCTCGTGACATGACGGCGTCCTTGTTGTGGTAGGAGCATCATAGTCCCGTGCGAGAATTAGACCGGACTTAGGGGGCCTGCCGCGCAAGCCTCGCCGCTGAATTGAACTTCGGCAGCAAGGCCCTGGCCGGCGGTGCGGTTGGCCAGCGAGATCACGGCCGATGAGCGGTCGGCGATGACCCTGGCGATCGATAACCCCAGGCCGCTGCCGTCGGAACGCGTGCTTGGCAGGCGGAAGAAGCGGTCGAACACCCGCGCCTGATCGGCCTCGGGAATGCCCGGACCGCTGTCGGCGACCGTGACCACCACTTTCTCGCCGCGCCGCTCCACAGTGACATCGACCTGCCCGCCCGGCCGCGAGTAACGGATGGCGTTGTCGACCAGATTG
>JAQGKB010000308.1 GCA_028290345.1 Hyphomicrobiales bacterium
GGCCAATACCGGCAGCAACACCGGTCGCCGCTTGTCGAACACGCGGCACGCCTGCCAGCCGGTGCCGAAGGCCAGCAGCAAAAAGGCCGAGCCGACGCCCATCACCAGAAAATCTGGCAGGATGTAACGCCATATGTTCAATACCGCAGTCGTGGTCGCGAAGAGGAAGGCGGCGGCAAGCCACGCCATCCAGGACGAGCGCCGATCCACCAACCAGAAAAAGAGGAAGACGAGCGCCAGCACTAGTGCGAACGAGGTCGTCGCAACCAGCACTGTGAACATGTCAAGCTGCATCGGCTTGCGCCCCCGGCATTGCCAGCATGGAGATAGTAGGACCGGATACCTTTCGCATATCTAAACGAAACGGGCCACGTGGCCCTCGGTCTCCGATAACGACCCGCAGTGGAACGGCTATTGACCCGACTTGGGTGCCAGATGGTCGAACTGCAATTGCGTGCCGTCGCGCGACCATCGTGCCAATGCATTGCCGGCACGCGATGGGTTATCATCTATCGGCAAATGCAGGGCCTCGACAAGTACCTGATATTCCTGCCGCGCGCTCATGTGGGAATTGGAGGGCTGGCCGCTCAGAAGGTCCGCGGTCAGCGGATCGAATACCGTCAGCCCTGTGGGAAACAGCGAGCGGAAGATCACCCGCTCGGCAATGCCTTCCGCCACCCGGCACCCGAGCCGCGCCGCGATTTTTTCGATGCCGTTCTGCACCTGCCTTGTGTTGCGGGATGACAGCATCGAAATCCGGTTGCGGACCAGCACCCAGTCGATGGTCTGCCCGTCGATCGAGAGCCGTTCGGCGCGGGCCCGTTGCACCAGCCGCGAATAATGGCTCATCTCGCGCGGCTCGCCGCTGAGCGGGTCGATATGGGCCATGACGGCCAGGTCGATCAGACTGTCGTTGAGCGGCGTCACCAGCGTATCGGCGAGCGAGTGCGCCAGCCGCGTCAGGTGCGTATCGAAACCAGGCGTGTCGACGATAAGGAAATCGGCTTCGCCCTCCACTTCCACCACCGCCCGGCGGAACAGGTCAAACTCGAGCTTCTGGTTCTCGCGAATAGAATCGCTGCGCGCCAGCGGCAGGTGGAAATGCGTCGTGTGCGGCAGTTGAAGGTTGCGCGCTTGCGCCCAGTTCCTGCGGTTCCGCACATAGTTGGTGAAGGTCTGCTGGCGGCTATCCACATCCATGCTGGCGACACGGAACCCTTGGTACAGCAGGTAGGTGGCCAGGTGAAAGGCGGTTGTCGATTTGCCCGAACCGCCCTTCTCATTGCCAACGACAATGACATGCGTTCCCGTCCGCTTCATCGCTCGCTCCAAATTCCGGTGGCGCGAAACGCTGCTTCAGCCGACTCGCTCGCGACGACTTTACCCGAAATTGCCGCAGGTTAAATGACCGTGTGAAAGGTCTAGAGTAACCCGAGGCGCGCCAGCTCTTCGGCTATTTCGGGTGATCCCCCGGCGGCTTCGTGACCGTCGATGTCGAGCGGGGCATCCTTGGGCTCAAGGTAGCGCCAACCCTGGAACGGACGCTTCGGACGCGGCTTCACCCGGATCAGATTGGGCGCCATGATGATGTCGCAGCAGCTTTTGCCTTCGCTGTCCGCCGCTTCCTGCAGGCGCAGAATAGGCTGCCGGCAGCGGATCACACCCGAGATCACCCAGTAGATCGAGCCCTTTCCGGCAATCTCGGCATCGCGCTTGGGCCGCATGCGGGTGCGATGCACATGCACATCCTCGCCATAGTCGGCGCCCCACCAATGCGTCCGTTCTTCGCGATAACCTTCAAGCTCCTCAAGCGTCGCGACGCCGACACAAAGCTTGATCATGTGCATCATTGGATCTTGCCTTGGGCAGACTGCGCCTGGATAAAATCGATTTCGTCGCGTTCCACGATCCAGGGTTCCTTGATCGCTTCCGCAAGCCATTCCTGGAAAGCCGGCAGCGCGTAGATCGCTTCGACATAGCCAGCCGAAACATCCGAAACCGGCAACACGTAAGTACGAATGCGGGTCGCCACGGGCGCGAACATCGCATCCACTGCGCTGAAGGCACCGCAGAGGTACGGTCCGCCCGATTGTTCGAGCATACCACCCCAAAGGGCCTCGAGCCGTTTCAGGTCGTCCGCGACATCGTCGACGGGCACGCGGCCCGGAAACGACGCGCGCAGGTTCATCGGCGCCGAGTTGCGGAGGCCGATGAAGCCGCCATGCATTTCGGCGCTCGCCGCCCGTGCCTTGGCGCGCAGCGTGCGATCCTGCGGCCATATCCCCTTTTCGGGAAAAAGCTCGGCCAGATACTCTATGATGGCCACGGTTTCAGGGATCACCAACTCGCCATCGACCAGCACCGGCACTTTGCCGGTTGGCGATTTGACGGCGAATACATCCTTGTAGTTCGGCTCATGGAAGGTCAGCAGCTCTTCCTCGAACGGGATATCGAAGTGCTTCAGCACCAGCCATGGACGAAGCGACCAACTGGAATAGTTGCGATTGGCGAACAGCAATTTCATCGGATGTCTCGATAGCTAGTGGAACAGATGGAACCAGAGACCGGCGAAATAGAGGAACGAGAAGAACCCCACAACGTCGGTGACGGTCGTGACGAAAGCGCTCGAAGCGATGGCCGGATCGATCTTGACCCTGTTGAGCCCGAGCGGGATCAAGATCCCGGCGACTCCCGCGGCAAACAGATTGACGATCAGCGCCATGCCCATGACGACTCCGAGGCCCCAGTTCTGGAACCAGAGCCAGGCCACAACGCCCATTATAATGGCAAAAAAGACCCCGTTCAGGCAACCGACCATGGTTTCGCGAAACAGCAGGCGCCGCATCTTGTGCCGATCGAGTTCGCGCATGGCGATGGCGCGCACCGTGATAGTCATGGTTTGTGTACCGGCATTGCCCCCCATCGATGCGACGATCGGCATAAGCACGGCCAGCGCTACCATCTGCTGGATGGTGCCATCGAACAGCCCGATCACGGTCGAGGCGAGGATCGCAGTGAGAAGATTGACAAAGAGCCAGGTGAGCCGGCTCTTGAGGGTGCTCCAGACGTCGTCCGAAATCTCCTCGTCGCCCACGCCGGCCAGGCGCCGGATATCCTCGCCGGCCTCTTCGTGGATCACGTCGACGATGTCATCGATGGTGAGCACGCCGACCAGCCGCTTGTTCTCGTCGACGACGGCGACCTCGACGAGGTCGTAGCGCTCGAAGGCTCGTGCCGCTTCCTCCTGATCCTCGGTCGCCTCGACCTCGATCACATTGGTGTTCATGATGTCTTCGATCCGCACTTGGCGGTTGGCGCGCAGGAAGCGATCGAGCGGGATGGTACCGAGCAGGTTGTAGCTCGGATCGACAACGTAGATCTGGAAGAACTCGTCCGGCAGGTCCTTCTCGTCGCGGAGATAGTCGAGCGTCTGCCCCACGGTCCAGAAAGGCGGGATGGCGATGAAATCGGTCTGCATCCGCCGGCCGGCGGATTCTTCCGGAAAATCGAGGCTGCGCCGCAGCGACAAGCGCTCGAACGCCGGCATCTGCGAAAGGATGTCCTCGCGGTCCGGAGCGTCGATGTCCTCGAGGATGTAGACCGCGTCGTCGTTATCGAGACCGGCAACGCCGCGGGCGATTTCGGCGTTGGAGAGCTCCTCCATCAAATCCGCGCGCACCGACTCATCGACCTCGGTCAGAGCCGAATAGTCGAAATTGTCCCCGAGCATCTTGATCAGCGCCAAGCGCTCGTCGCGATCCAGCGCTTCGAGCACATCGCCCGTATCGGCGGCATGCAGGGGCTGCATCATCTCGATGACGGCATCCGCATCGCCCGCAGCCAGCAGGTCACGCAGCCGGTCCACCCAGGCCGGGTTCAGATGACCTTCCTCGTCGCGCAACTGCGTGGGATCGGGCTTGGGATCATCGATTTCGGCGACGTCGCTGTTTTCGCTCATGGGAGGTCCCATCGTCATTGGGGAAAGATCAACGTGAGCATCGAACCGCAAACCGGCGCGACAGAAAAGCTTTAGACCTAACATCCGTGAAAAAGCAGCAAAGAAAATCGCAGGGCTGGTGATTGCTTCAGCGATAGGAAACGGCAGTTGACAAAACCCTGGGGGATTTCAATTATGCGTATCCGAAAGGTTACGCGTAATGCACCGCCAAGCCGCCAAATCCGATGTCTTCCGGGCCATCGCCGATCCGACCCGCCGGGCAATCCTGGAGCATTTGCGGTCCGGGCCGGCGCCGGTGAAATCGCTTGCAGCGGAGTTCGCGCAAAGCCGCCCGGCCATTTCCAAGCATCTGCGCATCCTGCACGACGCAAACATCGTGTCCGAGCAGCGCTCGGGCCGCGAGCGCATCTACCGGATCGAGCCCGCGACATTGCGCGAAGTGGACGACTGGATCGGCGGCTATCGCTCGATGTGGCAGGACAACCTCAATCGCCTCAAAGTCTATCTGGAGCAGAAATGAGC
>JAQGKB010000324.1 GCA_028290345.1 Hyphomicrobiales bacterium
GAGGACCCAGGCTAGTGATCATCACCACCGCACGCAGTCTGGGCCCTCGGGCCGAGCCCGAGGGTGACGAGTGGTGGGGAAAACAGCCCTCATGGTGAGGTGGGAGCCCTTGCGACCCTCGGATCAAGTCCGAGGGTCACACCTCACCACGAGGTCTTCACCGACGCGCGGCAGTCGAGGGCGCCGCCCTCACCCCACCTTGATCAGCGGAAACCGCTCCACTTCCTTCAGCAGCGCTGCAAATCCCGCCACCTCGTGCTCTGCAATCGCCCGCCCCTTTTCCGCCGTGGCGATCGAAGCATCCCCGACCGCGCCGAAGGGGTTCAAGTCGCTGGCGATCCAGCTGTAAGCGTGGGTGCCGGTCGGGCGGAGGTATTGGTACTCCGCCTCGTCGCGGGCGGTGATCGAGACGAAGCTCTGCAGTTTGTCGCGGATCACCAGTTCCGGCCGGAAATGCAGCATCAATGACGTTTCGACGTCGCCGCCGTGGATGCCGTGGCGCTTTTCTACATCGCTGATCAGCCCGTCGGGCGTGCCGAAGCGCGACCACGAGGTCTTGACCACGAACATGTCGGCCCGAACGCGCAACTCGCGGGCGACGATGCCCATGATTTCCTCGTTGCCGCCGTGCGAATTGACGAACACCAGCTTGCGGATTCCAGTACGGGCCACGGACAGGCCGATCTCCATCCAGGCCTCGATCAGCGTCGTCGCCGGCAGCGTTACCGTGCCCTTGGCCCACAGGTGCTCGTTGGATTTGCCCGGCGCCTGCACCGGCAGGATACGCAGGTCCATGCCCTGGGGCCGCGAGGCAACCAGCATATCGAGGCAGCCCTGGTTGAGGATGGCGTCGGTGCCGACCGGCAGATGCGGACCGTGCTGCTCGATGGCGGCAATGGGCAGGATGGCGATGGTTTTTTGCGCGTCGATATTCTGGAAATCGGTAGCGCAGAAATCATTCCACCAGATCTTGGAGGTGCTCATCGTCGGGGTCTTTCTGGATCAGGCAATGGAGTCGGGACCGGCGGCAATCGCTTCGATCTCAACGAAAAACTCGGGACGGGCGAAGCCGGAAACGATCATCAAAGTCGAGGCCGGTAGCGGTGGTGAGAACAATCTGTTGCGCACCTGCATATAGGCCGCGAGGTGCTCGCGCCCAGTGACATAGGCGTTGACCCGGATGATGTTTTCCAGCCCAAACCCGGCCTCGCGCAGGATGGCGGCGATGTTCTTGAAGCAGAGTTCAGTCTGCGCCCCGGCATCGGGCGGAATGGCGCCGTCGAGCGCAATTCCGAGCTGGCCGGAGCAGAACACCAGGCGCGAACCGGCTGGCACTTCGACGCCATGGCTGTAAGGTGCAAAGGGAGGATGGATATCAATTGGGGTAAGTGGTCTATACATAAAGGGCCTCGTGTGGATGCCTAGCTAACAACCATTCGACTGCAAAGAAAATCCCCAATCGCGGAGAAGGTGCTGCATTTCTAGGCACTTGCTTGAGTGACGCAATTTTGGGCTTTCTTTTTCCTGAAATGCAGGGAATGAATTGGTTCCGCGATCCTGGGCAAAGGCCCGGATGCACTAGAAAAACTTGCTCTAGCCGCCATCGTTACTGCTGCCTGCAACCGGAGACTGACCGAATGAACCAGTTCAACAAAATTCTGGCGGCCAGCCTTCTCGCTGCCGCCGGGTCAACGCTGCCCGCCTTCGCCAACGACGCCGTAAGCTTTGGTACCAACTGGCTCGCAGAGGCCGAGCATGGCGGCTATTATCAGGCCGTGGTCGACGGCACCTACAAGAAGTACGGGCTCGACGTCACCATCGTCCAGGGCGGGCCGCAGGCAGCCAACGAGGCACTGCTGATCGCCGGCAAAATCCAGTTCTACATGGGCGGCACGCTGTCGCTGTTCGACGCGGTCAAGCAGAGCATTCCGGTCGTCAATGTGGCGGCGATCTTCCAGAAGGATCCGCAGGTGCTGCTGGCGCATCCGGATGCCGGCTACGCAAAGTTCGCCGATCTTGCAAACGCCCCCACCATCTTCATGGGCAAGGACGTGTTCGTCACCGATTTCGCCTGGATGAAGAGCAAGTTTCCGGGGTTCAAGGACGAACAGTATAAGCCCTATACTTTCAACCCGGCCCCGTTTATCGCCGATCCGAAATCAGTGCAGCAGGGCTACCTCACTTCCGAGCCGTTCGCTATCGAGAAGCAGACCGGCTGGAAGCCGAAAGTGTTCCTGCTCGCCGACGAGGGTTTCAATCCCTATTCGACCACCATCGAAACCCAGACCACGCTGGTCGACAGCAATCCGGATCTGGTGCAGCGCTTCGTAGATGCCTCGATCATCGGGTGGTACAACTACCTCTACGGCGACAACAAAGCTGCTAACGAGCAGATCAAGAAGGACAATCCGGATATGACGGATGATCAGATCGCCTTCACCATCGGCAAGCTGAAGGAATATCATATCCTCGACGACGGCGAGGCCAAGACCAAGGGTATCGGCTGCATGACCGATGACCGCTACAAGTCGTTCTTCGATACCGTCGCCGCGATCAAGGTCGTCGACCCGTCGATCGACTACAAGAAAGCATATACGACCAAGTTCGTCTGCAAGGGCGTCGGCCTCGACCTGGTGAAGTAAGCTGCGCGAGCAATAGGCCCTCGCCCTGTGAATTGCGGGCCGTGTTCACGGCACGGCCCTAACCATGAGACCTGCATTTGACCTTAGCTGAAACCAAGGACCTGCCGGCGCCTGCCGAACCCACAGCCAAGCGCCTGGTGGTTTCAATGCGGAATGTCAGCAAGGTGTTCTCCAACGGCACGCTGGCGCTGTCCGACATGAGCCTTGATGTCTCACGCGGCGAGTTCATCAGCCTGCTCGGGCCCTCCGGATGCGGCAAATCCACCGCGCTACGCATCATTGCCGGGCTTGGCGGTCCGACTTCGGGCACCGTGGATTGGCCGTCATCACAGATCAATTCGCGCGGCCTGCCGGAAGGCGATATCGGCTTCGTGTTCCAGGATCCGACGCTGATGCCGTGGCAGACTGTATTCGGCAACGTCTACCTGCCGCTGAAGCTGAAGCGAGTCAGCAAGGAAGATGCTCGCGAGCGCATCATGGATACGCTGGCGACCGTCGGCCTCGCCGATTTCGCCAAGGCCTACCCGCGCGAGCTTTCGGGCGGCATGCGCATGCGCGTCTCCATTGCCCGGGCCTTGGTGACACAGCCGAAATTGCTGCTGATGGACGAGCCCTTCGCGGCGCTGGACGAAATCACGCGACAGAAGCTCAACGACGACGTGCTGACGCTTTGGCGCAAGTCCGGCGTGACCGTGATCTTCGTCACCCACTCCGTCTATGAGTCGGCGTACCTTTCCAACCGCATCGTGGTGATGCGCGCCCGCCCGGGGCAGGTGTTCGCCGACGTGCCGCTGAAAAGCTCGACGGAGCGCGATGAGCGATATCGCACATCCGAGGAATATCGCGCCCTCTGCCACACCGTTTCGGAACGGCTGCACGACGCCATTCATGTTGGAGAGCGCGCATGAGCACCCTAGCGCCCGCCGAAGAAGTACCGGCCGCCAATTCTGAAGCCGGCACCGACGCCGTCGTACCAGTGCTGCTGCCACGCACCTCGACCAGCGAGCGTGTAATGCGGGTTGCGGTCCCTGTCGTGACACTGTTGCTGGTGCTAGTGCTCTGGCAGGTCATCGTCGTGGCGCAGCACATTCCAAAATACATTCTCCCCAGCCCCATCGACGTGGCGGTGGCGC
>JAQGKB010000062.1 GCA_028290345.1 Hyphomicrobiales bacterium
TCGCACCCGGGCTCGATCTCTCGCCGTTTTTCGAGCTGCTCGCCAATCCCGAGGTGACCAAGGTCTTCCACGCGGCGCGGCAGGACATTGAAATTTTCGTCAAATTGACCGGGAAGGTTCCGCAGAGCATCTTCGACACCCAGATCGCCGCCAGCGTCGCCGGCTTCGGCGACAGCGTCTCATACGATAATCTGGTGCGCGCCGTGGTCGGCGTCGATCTCGACAAATCCTCCCGCTTCACCGACTGGGCCTCCCGGCCGCTCACCGAAAAACAGCGCCTCTACGCCCTCGCCGACGTCACCCATCTGCGCGACATCTACCTCAAGCTCCGCGCCCAGCTCGATGAAACCGATCGCTGGCCCTGGGTCGAAGGCGAACTGTCGACGCTCAGGAGCATCGACACCTATGTCGTAAAACCCGAGCAGGCCTGGGAACGCCTGCGGCTGAAACTCAACCGCCCGCGTGATCTCGCGGCGCTCAAGGCGCTGGCCGCCTGGCGCGAAAAGCGCGCGCAGGACAACGACCAGCCGCGCAGCCGCGTGCTCAAGGACGATGCGCTCGCCGAACTGGTGGTGCAGCGTCCGCTGACACCCGAGGCCTTCGACAAGCTGCGCGCCGTGCCGCGCGGCTTCGGCCGCTCCTCGGCCGCCGCCGAAATCATCGCCATCCTCAAGACCGTCGAGGCGCTGGGCAAATCCGACCTGCCCGACATGCCGGAACGCTACCGCGGTCCCTCGCCAAAGGGCGCCGTCGGCGACCTGATCCGCGTACTCCTGAAATCGGTCTCCGACCAGAACGGCGTCGCCGCCCGCATCATCGCCACCTCCGACGAAATCGACGCGCTTGTCCTCGACGACGATGCCGACGTGCCGGCGTTGAAAGGCTGGCGCCGCATGATCTTCGGCGAAAAGGCCCTCGCCATCAAACACGGCAAGATCGGCCTCGTCGCCACTCGCAAGGGCGTGGTGGAATTCGACGTCGAACCGCACGGGTAAGGCGCAGTGCCGCGCCAGCAGGCGGCCGCAACGTGCGCCAGTGATGCAAACAGGCCCGTCATCACCCGGTTTATCCGGGTGATCCAGACTTACTGTGACCGCCGCGTTCGATGCCCTGGATTGCCCGGATAAACCGGGCAATGACGAACCGAAAGCGTTGGTGTGCCCCTAAACCGCCACGATGTCAGACGTCTTCATCCCTGCGACACCCGCCAACTGGTCCAGCCGGCCGCGCAGGTGTTCGCCGTCGAGGAATGTCAGGTCCGCCGGCAGCATCAACACCAGCGTGCCGTTGAGGACCGAAAAGCTGGCCCGCGGCAGGACGCCGGGCATGGCGGCCGACATCGGATACGCTACCCGAAAAATCGCGCCCACGAGCTTGGCCCGCGCCCCGTTATCGCCGGAAAGCGCCAGTAGCGACCGGCTGCTCTTGTGCTTGAGGCCCATGTAGCGCACCGCCAGGACTTCGGCGAGGAACGCCCGGCCGGGATGATCCACCCCGATCAGCGATCCGTAGGCGACGAGATCGACGCTCTGTTCGCCGCGATAGTCCGGATGCCCACGCCAGCCGATATCGGAGAGCAGGCACGCGACCTCGCGCATGCGTTTTTCCTCCGCCGTCTCGATGATGCCGACGGCCTCGAGCATCCCCGCGCTGAACTGGATCAGGTCGGCGGCATGCGCCGGCGAGCGCGAGCGCAGCAGCGAGACCTCTTCCGCCGCCTGCAGCAGCGGATCGATGGCCTTCACCTCCGGGTCGAGCAGGCCGAAAAGATAGCCCTCGCGTACCCCGAGCGCCGAAAAATATATCCGCTCGAACTTGCCCAGCCGCAGCACTTCGCCCAGCACCGCCGCGCCATAGGGCATCAACTCACGTCGCGAATTGCTGATCACGTCGTGCCCCGGAATCGGGCGGCCGGCGTCCGCTGCAGCCACGATGTCGTCGCAGAGCTTGATGATATCGGCCGCCTTGGCGATATAGTGCTGCACCATGTGCAGCGGGTACTTCACCTGCACCTGATGGATCTTGGCCAGCGACCGCCACGTTCCGCCGATGGCGCAGAACATTTTGCTCTCATGGCCTTTGGCGAGCATGGATTTCTTCAGCCGGGTGCTGACAATAGTTTGCGCGTTGACCGGTGACTGGCCGCTGTCGTCCTGCAGCCGAATGACGCCGAGTTCGTGCGTCTCTCCGATCGAATCATGCCCTTCGGTAAGGGCGGAGAGTTCCAGGCTCCCGCCCCCGAGATCGCCCACCAGCCCGTCGAAATCCGGAATCCCGGCGACGACGCCCAGCGCTGCGAAATGTGCCTCTTCCTCGCCCGAGAGCACCCGCACGTCCTCGCTCATGATCTGCTCGATGGCGGATACGAAACTGGCGCTGTTGGAGGCGTCGCGAACGGCCGAAGTCGCCAGTATGTGCACCTTGCCAACCTGCATCAGCCGCGCCACCAGCGCGAACCGTTGCATGGCGGTCAGCGCCCGGTCGATATTCTCGTCGGCGATGCGCCCGGTGGCGGCGAGACCCCGGCCCAGCGCGCAGGCCGATTTTTCGTTGTAGAGCGGCGTCAGCGCCCGGGCATGCCGTTCATAGACGACCAGGCGCACCGAGTTGGAGCCGATATCGAGAACCGCCACCGGCCGCGCTCCCTTGATGCGGCCTTGCGCGGTGGGATCGGCATCCTGCCCCCAAAACTGATTCAATCTTCATTGTCTCCGTTGTCGCGTGGCAAGGCGCTTCCCCGGCCGGAAAGGCTGGTATGGGTCATGAAATATTCGTGCGCGCTGGAGGGCTCTTCCCCCTCCTTGAGACGAATACGGTGCGAACTGCCATCCGGCAACACCTCCCAGCTCTGCTGGTTGTCTTCGAGATAGGCGACGAAAAGCCGGTCGAGGATCTGCTGGTGCACGGTCTTGTTGATCATCGGTACCATCACTTCGACCCGCCAGTCGAGGTTGCGCTGCATCAGGTCAGCCGACGAGATATAGACCTTGGCTTTTCGCGAGGGCATCGGCTCGCCATTGCCGAAGCAGTAGATGCGGCTGTGCTCGAGGAACCGCCCGACCACGGATTTCACCCGGATATTGTCCGAGAACCCCGGAATTCCAGGCCGGAGGCAGCAGATGCCGCGGACGATCAGCTCGATCTTCACCCCCGCCTGGCTGGCGGCATAGAGCGCATCGATGATCTCGGGATCGACCAGCGCATTCATCTTCAGCCATATGGTCGCCGGCTCGCCGCGCTCGGCGAACTTGATCTCGCGGTCGATGCAGTCGATCAGCGTCTGCCGGAGGTTCACCGGCGAGGCCGCGATGGTTTCGAGCTCGGTCGGCCTTGCATAACCGGTGATGAAGTTGAACACCCGCGCCACATCGCGCGTGATCGAAGGGTCGATGGTGAAGTAGCTGAGGTCCGTGTAGATCTTGGCCGTGATCGGGTGGTAGTTGCCCGTCCCGAGGTGGCAATAGGACACCAGCTTGCCTTGCTCGCGCCGCACGACCTGGCTCA
>JAQGKB010000073.1 GCA_028290345.1 Hyphomicrobiales bacterium
GTTGACCGATGCTGGCAAGGCCCTCGTGCGCCTCTGCAACGAGTTGGGCGTCATGATCGATCTGTCGCACATGAACCAGGCAGGCTTCGAAGATGTGGCTCGTCTGTCGACGTCGCCGCTGGTTGCAACCCATTCGAACGTGCACGCCCTGTGTGCCTCGCCACGCAACCTGACCGACCGGCAGCTGAGCCAGATCCGCGACTCGTCGGGTATGGTCGGACTCAATTTCTCGACGTCTTTTCTCCATGAGGACGGCATGGCCTCGCCTGATGTCGGGCTGGAGGTGATGGTGCGCCACATCGACTATCTCATCGAAAAACTCGGTGAGGATCACGTCGGGCTGGGGTCGGATTTCGACGGCTGCACGGTGCCCGATCCCATCAAGGACGTTACCGGGGTCCCGAACCTGTTTGCAGCCCTGGCCGACCATGGCTACCCCGCGCCGCTACTTGCCAAGCTGGCACACGGCAACTGGCTCAGTTGCCTCGATCGCAGTCTCAAGGCATAGCCAGAGCACAAGACTCCAGCCATCTCCGAGCGGCAGGGCGCGGGATGTGAAAAGGCGCAGTGGATTCACCCCTCTCCATTCCCCTCACGGGATGGGGCTTTTATTTTGCCTCCGCCACAGACTTGGCGCGGCGCACATATTTGACGTCGAGCGGGTGTGCGTCCTTGGGCTCGCTGAGGAACGCAAAGCCGTTCGGGCCAAGGGAGAGCCGCTTGCGCCCAAGCGTGGCGCCCTGCGACATCGGATCGAGCACCGTACCAACATCAATCCCGTCGATGGTCACGTTCAACGGCTTTTCAGAGAGATTGAAGACGCAGACGAGGTTTTCCGCCTCGCCCATGCGGCGGTAGGCGAGCACCGGTTCGCTGGTGCGGAAGAACGTGATATCGCCATCGAACAAGGCATCGTGCTGCCGCCGCCAGCCCAGGATCTGGCGATAAAAGACCAGCATCGAATCCGGGTTCGCAGCCTGCGCGGCAACGTTGAGCACTGAGTGCGGCGGCTTTACCGGCAGCCAGGGCTTTACCGTCGAAAAGCCGTTCGGTGCATCGCCCTCGTCCCACGGAATCGGGGTGCGGCAGCCATCGCGGCCCTTATATTCGGGCCAAAAGCGGATGCCCGGCGGGTCAGTCAATTCCTCGAAATTGATTTCGGCCTGCGGCAGGCCGAGTTCCTCGCCCTGGTAGATGCAGACCGAGCCTTTTAGCGACAACAGCAAGGCCACTGCCTGCCGGCCGAGCGCTGCCGGATTTTCCGAGTGCGGCGCCCAGCGGGTGATGTGGCGGTCGACGTCGTGGTTGGAAAAGCTCCAGCATGGCCAACCATCCTTGCTGGCCTTGAAGAAGGCTTCGATGCGGGAGCGAAAATGGGCGGCGGAGAAATCGTTGCCGAGGAATTCGAAGGAATAGCACATGTGCAGCTTGTCGCCGCCGGAGGTGTATTCTGCCATGATCTCGACCGCGCGGTGGCTATCACCAACTTCACCGACCGACGTGGCGTTGGGGAACTTGTTGAGCAGCGTGCGCACCCGCTTCAGGAACGCGACGTTCTCCGGCTGGCTTTTCGAGTATTTGTGCTCCTGCATGTCATAGGGATTGACCGCATAGGGCAGATGCTCCTTGCGCCGCGCCGCCGGGTTGGAGCGCAGCAGGGCGTCGTGGAAGAAATAGTTCACCGTATCGAAGCGGAAGCCATCGACGCCTCGCTCGAGCCAGAAGCGCATGACGTCGAGCACCGCGTCCTGCACCTGCTTGTTATGAAAATTCAGGTCCGGCTGCGAGGTGAGGAAATTGTGGAGATAATATTGCCGCCGCGCCGGGTTCCATTCCCAGGCCCGGCCGCCGAATACCGAGGGCCAGTTATTGGGCGGCGTGCCGTCGTTCTTCGGATCGACCCAGACGTACCAATCGGCGCGGGCATTGGTCTTGCTGACCCGGCTTTCGCGGAACCAGGGATGCAGGTCGGAGGTGTGGCTCAGCACCTGGTCGATGATGACCTTCAGCCCCAGCGCATGGGCGCGCTCGATCAGCGCATCGAAGTCCTCAAGGCGCCCGAAGATGCGGTCGACATCGGTGTAGTTGGAAACATCATAACCCATATCGGCCTGGGGGCTTTCGAAGATCGGGCTCAGCCAGAGCGCGTCGACGCCTAGGCTCGCGATATGATCGAGCCGCCGCAAGATGCCTGGCAGGTCGCCGATGCCATCGTCATTGCTGTCCTGAAACGAGCGCGGATAAACCTGATAGATCACCCCGCCGCGCCACCACTCCCGCATGCCCGTCTCCTAGTCCGAAGGATGTAACTGCCGGGTATTCAGACAGGTTCCGGGGCTGGGGGGCAAGGGGGTGGCAATTTAGTAAGCAGCGCAAGTGGCACGCCCCCTCCCCGCAAGGGGGAGGGAGATACGACGGCAGTTGCGTCATTGGTCAGTTAGCCGGGCAATCCAGCCTGTCTGCGCAAGCTGCAACCCCCACCCTTGCCTGCCGGCTTCCCTCCCCACAAGGGGGAGGGAGCGCTGAAGGCGCTGTCTTTTCAGCAGATTGCAGCGGCGTAGTGTCTCCCTCCCCCTTGTGGGGAGGGATCAAGAGTGGGGGTAGCGGCTCCTGCCGAAGCGAGCCCGCTGGCTAAACCACCGCACTCGGCAGCGGCTCGCCCGCAAAATGCGCCTCGAGGTTTTCGACCACCAGCGCGCCCATGGCGTCGCGGGTTTGCACCGTCGCGCTGCCCTGATGGGGCGAGAGCACGACGTTGTCGAGGGTGAACAGTGCTTCGGGGACCTGCGGTTCCTTTTCGAACACATCGAGTGCGGCGCCGCCCAGCGCGCCGGAGGCCAGCATCTCGACCATCGCCACTTCGTCGATCAGCGTGCCGCGGGCCATGTTGACCAGCATGCCTTCCGGCCCCAACGCCTCGAGCACTTTTCGCGAAACGATCTTTTCGGTGCCCTTGCCGCCCGGGGCGATGATCACCAGCCAATCGACGTCGCGCGCCATCGCGGTGAGGTCGTCGTAATAGACGAAGGGTTCCTTGGGCTGGCGCTTGCGACCGTGATAAACCACCCGCATCTTCATCGCCTGCGCTCGCATGGCAATCTCTTTGCCGATGCGGCCGAGGCCAAGGATGCCAACAGTCTTGCCGTTGAGTTCGGTCAGCAGCGGATACTGGCCTTTCAGCCACTTGCCCTCGCGCACGAAGCGATCGGCCTGGGGGATGCGGCGTGCCAGCGCCAGCATCAAGCCGATGGTGATCTCGGCGACGGCGTCGTTGAGCACGTTGGGGGTGTTGGTGACGCGGACGTTGCGAGCCTTGGCGGCAGCGGTATCGATGGTGTCGTAACCGACCCCGAAATTGGCGATGATTTCGAGCTTCGGCAGTTTGGCCATCAGTTCGGCACTGACATGCGCGCCGGCGATGGCGCGGACGCGCGGCGCTACTTCGGCAATCAATCCCTCGCGGTCCGCCGCCTCATGCAGCTTGTACACGGTATAGCGCTCGGCCAGCGCTTTCTCGCAGCTATCAAGGAGTTTGCTGGACTGGAGGATTTCGATGGGCATTGAAGGGACTCGCGGCTGAAGTGAACGGGTACGCCCCAACACATAACCGCCTCGGGCGACGGTGTAAAATTTGTATGATGAGATTGTCGAGCGGCAGATGCCACCGAGCGCGACGTTTTGGCGTGCGGGGCGGCTGGACGCGCCTCTGCAAATGTGCAGCAATGTGAATGCGATGGGACGAGCCGCAACGCCTATAGGGAGTTAATGAGCGCTACACCTGCGTTTGACGAAATGCGCAATGCAGACGGGTCCGTGCGCGAGCCCTATCTGGTGCTGGACGCCTGGCTCAAGGAGCAGCCGCCGCAGGCGCTCGGCCTGATGGCGGCGGATGCGGAAGCGATTTTCCGGCGCCTGGGCATCACCTTTGCGGTCTATGGCTCGAATGAGGGCACGGAAAAGCTCATCCCGTTCGATCTCATTCCGCGCATCATTTCGGCGATGGAATGGCGGAAGCTGTCCAAGGGCATCGAGCAGCGCGTCAGGGCGCTGAATGCTTTTCTTCATGATGTGTACCACCGGCAGGAAATCCTGAAGGCGGGGCGCGTGCCGGAAAAGCTGATCCTGCAAAACTCTGCATTTTGCCCCGAAATGATGGGACTCGACCCGGCTAAGGGGATTTATTCGCACATCATCGGGGTGGATATCGTTCGCGTCGGGCCCGACGATTTTTACGTGCTGGAAGATAATCTGCGCACCCCCTCGGGCGTCTCGTACATGCTCGAGGATCGCGAGGCGATGCTGCAGTTGGCGCCGGAATTGTTCCAGCGCCTGAAGGTTGCGCCGGTCGAGAACTATCCCGAAAACCTGCGGCGGACGCTGGAAAGCGTTGCGCCGAACAGCGCGCGTTCGACCCCGACCATCGCGGTACTGACGCCGGGCATCTACAACTCGGCATATTTCGAACATTCGTTCCTTGCCGACCAGATGGGCGCGCAGCTTTGCGAGGGGCAGGATCTGTTCGTCGACGGCGGAAAGGTGTTCAAGCGCACCACGCTGGGGCCGGAGCAGGTGGATGTGATCTACCGCCGCATCGAAGATGATTTCATCGATCCCCTCACCTTCCGGCCGGATTCGATGCTGGGCGTGCCGGGGCTGTTCGATGCCTATCGCGCCGGGAACGTGACGCTGGTCAACGCGCCGGGCACGGGCATTGCCGACGACAAGGCGGTCTATACCTACGTGCCGGAGATCATCGAGTTCTATCTCGGCGAAAAGGCGCTACTGCCGAACGTGCCGACTTATAATTGCACAGATCCGGAGCAACGGGCCTATGTGCTCGAGCATATCGGCGAGTTGGTGGTGAAGGAGGTGCACGGCTCGGGCGGCTACGGCATGCTGGTCGGTCCAGCCTCAACCAAGGCGCAGCGCGAGGATTTCACTCGGAAGATCATCGCTCGCCCGGACAACTACATCGTGCAGCCGACGCTAGCGCTTTCCACCTGCCCGACTTACGTCAACGCCGGCATCGCGCCGCGCCACGTCGATCTGCGGCCTTACGTGCTGGTTGGTGACCAGGTGCGCATCACCCCCGGCGGGCTGACCCGGGTGGCGCTGACGGAAGGCTCGCTGGTGGTCAATTCGAGCCAGGGGGGCGGCACCAAGGACACCTGGGTGCTGGAGGAATAGATGCTCGGCCGCACCGCACAAAACCTCTTCTGGCTCAGCCGCTATATCGAACGGGCGGAGAACATGGCCCGCCTGTTCGAAGTGGGCTACCGCATGAGCCTCACCTCGCGCCGCGAGGGCGGAGCCAGCGAACACCTGGTCTCGATGATGCAGGCGGCCGAAATCTATGACGAGTTCCAACTCGCACACGAGCGGGCCGACGTTACCTCGGTGTCGCATTTCATGCTGTTCGACGAGAAAAACCCCTCCTCCGTCCGCTCCTGCCTGCTGGCGGCGCGCACCAATGCCCGCACCGAACGCACCGCGCTCACCAGCGACATGTGGGAAAGCCTCAATGCGGCGTGGCTGGAATTTGCCGCGATCAACCCGAAATCGGTGACCGGGGCCAAGCTCCCCGAATTGCTGCAGTGGGTGAAGCAACTCAGCCACCAGTTTCGTGGCGCGCTGCTCGGCACCATCCTGCGCGATGATGGCTTTGCCTTCAGCCAGGCCGGCAGTTTCATCGAACGGGCGGACAACACCGCGCGTATCCTCGACATGAAGTATTATGTGCTGCTGCCGCGATCCAATTTGATCGGCGGCGATGTCGATATCCAGCAATGGACGCTGATCCTGCGCGCTGCATCGGCGCATCGCTCGTACCGGCATGTCTATCACGATCGCTACAAGGCCTGGAACATCGCGGACTATCTGATGCTGCGCCCGGAAATGCCGCGCTCGCTGATCTTTTGTGCGCGGTTTCTCGACCAGACGCTGGCCAGCCTCGATGCCATATACGGCAAGACCGGCGAGTCGCGGGCTGCGGCGGCGGCATTGCTGGCGATGCTCGAAAGCAACGACATGGACCGCATATTCGCCTATGGCCTGCACGAATTCCTCACCGAATTCATCGCCCGCAACAACCGGGTGACCGAGACTTTGAGCGAGACGTACAACTTCTACTAAACGCCAAATTTCAGCGAGCCGCATGAAAATCAGCATCCGCCACCAATTGAGTTTTGCAGTGGGCCACGGCAATGCCCACGCCGTTCAGCATATTTTGCTGACACCGCTCGATGGCCCGACGCAAAAGGTGCTGCGATGGTCAATCGAGCTGGACGGAATGGATCGGGCGGCGCGGATCTTCGACGCGTTCGGCAATTCAGCGCAACTGGTCAGCCAGATTCGGCCGCAAGGCGATCTGGTGGTGACCGTTGAGGGAATCGTCGAGACCGTAGACAGGCACGGCGTCGTTGGCCGTCTGCCGCGCGATCCGATGCCTGCATTGTTTCGGCGCACTACTCCGCTGACCCAATCGGACCTCGCGATCCATGAGCCGCTTCGCGACGGTGCACGGAAAGGCGGCAACAGGATCGAACTGCTGCACCGGCTGATGGGCCGGATCGGCGAGGCCTACGGCATTGGCGCCGACGACGAGGAGGCCCACGAACCAGCGGCGCAAACCCAAGCGCAGAGCCAATCCAGCGGCGGCGAACAATCGCAGGAACAGGATGCGGGCGTTAAGCCCGAGGCGGATGCCACCACGGTGACCCACGCCTTCATCGGGGCCTGCCGTGCGCTCGAAATCCCTGCCCGTTTCATCACCGGCTACCTTGCCGAATCCGAGGATGGCCCGGCGGCGTTCCATGCCTGGGCCGAGGCCTATGATGACGGCCTGGGCTGGATCGGTTTCGACAGCATGCTCGGCATCTGCCCGACCGATCGGCATGTACGCGTGGCGTCCGGGCTCGATGCGCTGTCGTGCACGCCAGTGCGCACGGTGCCTGATCTCGGCACGCCGCAGGCCCACGGGCTCAGTGTCGAGGCTGTGGCGCAGTAGTCAGCCCAGGAAGGTCAGCCAGAACGATATCGTCAGCACCGACAGGACAGTCGAAATCAGCACGCTATTGGCGGCGACGTTGATGTTGCGATTGTAATAGGTGGCAAAGACATAGGCGTTGATGCCGGTAGGCATAGCTGCCAGCATCACGCCGTAGCGGGCGATCGCCGGATCGACATGCAGCACCGGCACGATCAGCACCCAGGCGATTAGCGGATGCACGACCAGCTTGAACAGCGACATGACCAGCGATTGCAGCCAGTTTTCCGACAGCTTGTACTCGTTGAGCGCGCCGCCGAGGCCGAACAGCGCTGCCGGCAGCACGGCGGCCGACATCATGTCCACGAAGGCCTGCGCAGGCTCGATCAGCTTCAGGCCCGTCAAATTGCCGGCGATGCCGAGCCCGATGCCCCAGAGCAGCGGATTCTTGAACACGCGCAGGGCGGCGATGAGGATGGTCTTGCTCAGGCTGGCGCCCTCGCGGCGGGCCAGTTCCATGATCAGCATGCCGCCGGTGATCAGCAGCGTCGAATGGAAGGTGATGATCGAATAAACCACCGACATGGCTGGAGCGCCATAAGCGCGCTGGATGATCGGGATGCCCACCAGCACCGTATTGGTGAACATGGCCGAGAACCCGGCAACGACGCCTTCCGGCTTGGTGGTCTTGAACAGGCGCACCGCCAGGAACAGGCCGACAAACATTGAAGTCAACGCGCCGACATAAAATGGCGCTATGATGGAAGGGTTGTACGCTGTCTTGAAATCGGCGGTCAGCATCGCTTCGAACA
>JAQGKB010000119.1 GCA_028290345.1 Hyphomicrobiales bacterium
TGGCGTCGCACCGATTGATCGACAATCGAATTGGCGCGCTCGCGCATCTTGGCCTCGAGCGCGGCGCGCGCTTCCGGCGTTTCCGGCAGCACCCCGCCGGTTTCCATGCTCCAGACCATCTCCGATAGCGCTTGCGCCCGGCTCAGCACCTCGGCGAAGGCATCGCGCCCCTGTTGCTTGATCAGATCATCCGGATCGAGCCCTTCGGGGAGCGTCGCGATCCGCACCGTCTGACCGGGCTTCAGCAGCGGCAGCACGATATTGACGGCGCGCTCGGCGGCCCGCAATCCGGCGCTGTCGCCATCGAAACAGAGGATCGGGTTCTCGCTCATCCGCCACAGCAGCGCCAGATGCTCCTCGGTCAACGCGGTGCCGAGCGGCGCCACCGCGCCGTCGAACCCGGCCATCACCGCCGCCACCACGTCGAGATAGCCTTCGACGACGATCACCTGCTTGCCGTCCCGCGCCGCCTGCCGCGCCGTCTGGCCGTTATAGAGCACCGACCGCTTGTGGAAGAGCTCGGTCTCGGGCGAATTGAGATATTTCGCCGGCACATCCGCCGATAGCGCCCGCCCGCCGAAGGCGATCACCCGGCCGCGAAAATCCATAATCGGGAACATCACGCGGTTGCGGAACCGGTCATAGGCCAGCGGATCGTCGTCGCGCTGCGCGACCAGCCCGGTATCGATCATCTCCTGCGCCGAAACCCCGTTCAGCGCCAGATGCTCCTTCAGACCGTTGCGGCTATCGGGCGCGAACCCGATGCGGAATTTTGTCTGCGCCTGCGCCGTCACCCCACGCTCGAACAGATATCCACGCGCCCTCGCCCCGATATTGTGCACCAGCGCCGCCTCGAAATAAGCCGTAGCGAGGTCCATCACGTCGTACAGCGAGCGCCGCGCCTCGTCTCGTTTTTCTTCGCGCTCATCCCGCGCCGGCATCGGCACGCCGGCCATCCCAGCGAGCTTTTCCACCGCCTCGGGAAAGCTCATTCCGGCCTTTTCGGTCAAAAACCGGAAATGATCGCCCGAAACCCCGCAGCCGAAGCAGTGATAATGCCCGCGCCGATCATCAGCATGAAAGCTCGGGCTTTTCTCGCCATGGAACGGGCAGCACGCCCAGAAATCGCCCCTCCCCGGCTGGCTCTTGCGCTTGTCCCAAATGACGTGCTCGCCCACCACCTGCGAAATCGGCAGGCGCTGACGGATCTCGTCGAGGAACTGATCGGAAAAGCGCATGGATCAGTAAGTAGGGCCGCAAAGCCCCGCTGTTAAGTCAAATTGGGTTATCCACAAGCTGGGACAGTCAGGCGATCAGCCGGGAGAGGCCAGAAGATTGAACTCAGGTCATCCCGCGAAAGCGGGAACCGCGAAACCTTTCAGGCCTCTTCTTACCCTTCTCCACCTCCTCATTCGTCATCCTCGCGCTTGACGCGAGGACCCAGGTGCAACGCGAACATCCCTGCGGCCGGCGCTCGAACACCAGTCTGGGTCCTCGCGTCAAGCGCGAGGATGACGAGCGTGAGTTCGTTGGGCCCTAAACCCCCACCCTCCTCAACCGCCATGCCAGTGCGAACAACCCGATAGCGAAGATGATCATCAGCACGCCACCGAGTTGCACCAGCGCCACCGCACTCGAGAGCGGGAAGAAGATCAATAGCAGCCCGAACACCACGTACAGCACGCCACTGAGCAACACCGGCCAGATGCTGGAAAACACACCCCGCTGCCGGATGACGAAGATGATTTCCATCACGCCGACGATGATGGCCTGGAAGGCCACGAGGTAGATGAGGAACGTCACCGTGAAGATCGTCGCCAGCAACGGGCTGACCAGGATGATGATGCCGGTCAGCAGCGCCAGCGCGTTGCGAACGATGTCGAACCAGTAGTTGCCGGTGCGCGCGCCACCGAACGTCAGGCTCCAGAGCCCGAGCGCGCCATCGACCAGCAGCAAGGCGCCGCCGAGCACAACCAGCACCGTCAGGGCCAGGCCAGGAAAGATCAGGGCATAGAGCCCGCCAAGCAGCATCAACACACCACGCAGGGCGACCAACGACCAGCCCCTGCCGCGTCTCGTCATAGTGTCTGCCATTCTTGCCTCCTCAAGATGATCCTGCCAGTCTGGGCTTCGTATTGTCGCCGTCAACAATAAAACCGCAATTGTCACCCGCAACGAGAAGCCCTGGCGCACGCTCCGATTGGGCTCCGATAGTGACAAGCCTCGTCTTGAAGATTTCGCCGGCGAAATGATCGCGCGACATTGCGCAGCCGTCCAAGCTGTGATCTTTCCCGTCGATCATCGAAGGACCGCGCCACGCGGAATTGTCGAAAATGCCATTGCCGCTGCTTGCGTTGTTCCTCACCTCCTTTGCCATCGGCACCGCCGAATTCGTCATCGCCGGGTTGTTGCCAGAAGTCTCGACCCATCTCGGCGTCACCATTCCTACCGCGGGTTACCTGATCACCGCCTATGCCATTGGCGTTGCCGTGGGCGGGCCGGTGCTGGGCCTGCTGAGCGCGAAATTCTCCCGCAAGGCCACGTTGCTGGCCCTCGTCGGCACCTTCACCATCGGCCAGGCGTTCTGCGCGCTGGCGCCCAATTTCGAATTGCTGATGGTGGCGCGGCTCATCGTCTCCTTCGCCCACGGCGCCTTCTTCGGCGTCGCGACCATCGTCGCCAGCAACCTGGTTCCCGCCGAAAAGCGCGGCAGCGCCGTGGCCTTGCTGCTCGCCGGCATCACCATCGCCAATATCCTCGGCGTGCCCGCCGGCACCGCGATCGGCAATGTCTTTGGCTGGCGCGCCACCTTCTGGGCAGTAGGCGTGCTGGCGCTGATCGCCTTGCTGGCCAATGCCTGGCTCTTGCCAGCCGATGCCGCGCGGCACGAGGAAAAATCCAACCTGCGCA
>JAQGKB010000104.1 GCA_028290345.1 Hyphomicrobiales bacterium
GCGCCAAGGTGCGGGTGCCGACGCTGGACGGATCGGTGGAACTCAACCTGCCGCCAAACGTCAATTCAGCCAAGGCCCTGCGGTTGAAGGGCAAGGGCCTGCACCGGGACGGCGATCTGTTCGTGCAGTTGCGGATCGTGCTGCCGGAAGGCGGCGATCCGGACCTCGAGAGCCTGATGCGCTTCTGGCGCGACCAGAAGCCCTACCGGGTGCGCGACAACTAGAGCCTGATCCATTCCGATGGAATCGGAATGGGGCTCTACTCTTTTGTTGGAGCATGATCTTTTCCGAAAACCGGCGACCACTTTTCGGGATTATGCTCTAGCGCGGCGCTGCGGCGCGGGCGAGGCGATCGTTGATTGCCTCCCCCAGCCCGTGGTGGGGGATGGGCGCCACCGCGATCTTGGCAATGCCGATCGAATCGAGATCGTGCAGAATCGCGAATAGGTTGTGCGCCGCTTCCCGCAAATCGGCATTGGGCGAGAGGTTGCGCGACGGTCCGCGAATATGGGGCGGCTCGTGGCCGAAGGCGATATAGGCCTCGTCCTCATCGGGTTGGGCGGCATCGAGGCGCAACAGGGCGCGCGGCGCGTAGTGGCTGGCCATCATACCCGGCGCCGCGATGGAGGCGCCCTTGCCGGCGACGCCAATCGGGGTACCGAGCACGGTTTCGATCTCTGCGCGCGGCAGCGCCCCGGCGCGGAGCTGGATCACTTTATCGCCATCGACCTTGATGATCGTCGACTCGACGCCCGAGCGCGACGGGCCGCCATCCAGCACGGGTACCCTGCCGCCGAAGCCGGCGATCACCTGTTGCGCCGTGGTGGGGGAGAGTTTGCCCGAGGGGTTGGCCGAGGGTGCAGCGAGCGGCCTGCCAGCGGCCCGGATCAGCGCGAGCGCCACCGGGTGATCGGGAATGCGGACGGCGACGCTGAACAGCCCCGCGGTGACGAGGTCGGAGAGGCCTGCGTCGGATTTCTGAGGCAGAACAAGGGTTAACGGCCCGGGCCAGAATACGGTCAGCTGCAAAGCGAGCGGCGAAAACACCGCAAACCTTTGCGCCATGGCCAGGTTGGCGCAATGCACGATCAATGGATTAAAGCGCGGCCGTCCCTTGGTCTCGTAGATCGAGAGCACCGCATCGGAGTTGGTGGCATCGGCGCCGAGGCCATAGACCGTTTCGGTGGGAAAGGCGCAGAGCTTGCCCGCGCGCAACAAGGCGGCGCACTCTTCCAGATTCGGCCCGTGCGGACGAGAATCACTCATTACTGCTGTTTGACAAGGGGAATGGCAGGCGTCAAGAAGGTCCATGACGCTTCACCCAAGCATTTTTGGCAATGACCACACTTCTCGTCAGCCAGCGCAACTTTGAAAGTCACATCACGCCGCAAAACCATCCGGAGCGACCCGATCGCATCCGGGCGGTCAACGAGGCGCTGGCGCAGCCGCGTTTCGATGCACTAATGCGCCGCGATGCTCCTGTTGGCGACCTGCTCCTGGCAGAGCTTGTGCACAGCCCGCATTACCTCGCACGGCTGCGGGCGGTTCGGCCGGCCGAGGGCATCGCGCAGGTTGATCCGGACACGTTCATTTCATCGGGCTCGCTCGATGCGGCGGCGACCGCCCTGGGCGCCGGTCTATCCGCGCTTGATGCGGTTCTGCTGGGCGAGGCCGACAATGCCTTCTGCGCCATCCGGCCGCCGGGGCATCACGCTGAAATCGAAACCCCGATGGGCTTTTGCCTGATCAATACCATCGCCATCGTCGCTCGCATGGCGCAGCGCAAATATGGCGCCGAGCGGATCGGGATCATCGATTTCGACGTGCATCATGGCAACGGCACGCAGGACATCTTCAAGGACGATCCGTCGGTGTTCTACGCATCGAGCCATCAGATGCCGCTCTTTCCCGGCACCGGCGCCGCCTCCGAAACCGGCGTCGGTAACATCGTCAATGTGCCGCTCGAGGCCGGGTCGGACGGCGAGGCGATGCGCGAGGCCTATGAGGGCAAGATCTTCCCGGCATTGCGGAATTTTGCGCCGGACATGATCCTGGTCTCGGCCGGGTTCGATGCCGATTTTCGCGATCCGCTCGCGCAATTGAACTGGGTCTCCGAGGATTTTGCCTGGATAACCGGCAAGCTGATGGACTATGCGGAGGCACATTGCGGCAACCGTATCGTATCGCTGCTCGAAGGCGGCTATGATCGCAACGGACTCAGCGCCGGGGTAGCAAGCCACGTCGACATGCTGCAAAACGGCGCCTTGCGCTCAACCGATTCTTAGAAGGACTTTCGCGTGGCCGATCTTCCCAATGACGACGTGCAGGCGATGAGCTTCGAGAAGGCCTTGGCTGAACTCGAGCAGATCGTGGGCAAGCTGGAGAGCGGCCAGGCGCCGCTGCAGGAATCGATCGCCATCTACGAGCGCGGCGAGGCCTTGAAGCTGCATTGCGAGAAAATGCTCCGGGAAGCGGAAGCGCGCATCGAAAAGATCACGCTTTCGCGCGAGGGAAAGCCGATCGGCGTCGAGCCGCTCGACGCGAAGTAGCAGCCTCCCCACGGCGTCATTCCCGCGAAAGCGGGGATCTCCGCTGGTGAGGTATCTGCAATAAACAGAGATTCTCGCTTTCGCGGGAATGACAGCGGCAGTGGTGGTAACGAACTATGACGGAAACGTCCTCGCGCGGTCTGTCGCGCTTTCGCCTCGTGCTGTGGGGGCTGGTCGTGCTCGTTGCGGTGGCCGCAACGGCAATCTTCGTCATGCGGCCGCCAGCCAGTCCGGTGGGCCTGACCGGCGCTCCATTCACGCTGCAATCGACCGCGGGCGGCACGTTCACCCAAGACAGCCTCAAGGGCAAGCCGAGCCTCGTATTCTTCGGCTACACCTATTGTCCGGATGTCTGCCCCACGACGCTGGCGGAACTTGCCGGCCTGCGTGAGCAGCTGAAACTCACTCCCGACCAGTTGCAGATCGTCTTCGCGACCGTCGATCCGGAGCGCGACACGGTGCCGGTCATGGCAAAGTACGTCTCGGGGTTCGGTACGCCCATCGTCGGGCTTTCCGGCAGCAACGCGCAGGTCGACACGGCCAAGACCGCCTTCGGTATCTATTCCAAGAAGGTCAACGACGACGGCAAGGGCAATTACCTCGTCGATCACACCGCCACGGTGTTCCTGCTCGACAAGAACGGCGCCTTCCAGAGCACGATAGACT
>JAQGKB010000122.1 GCA_028290345.1 Hyphomicrobiales bacterium
GCGCCAAGGACTTCTTCGGCGAGCCGGCCTTCAACATCAAAGACTTGATGCGCAACGACCGTGACGGGCGCGGCTTCGTCAATATCCTGGCGGCCGACAAACTGATGGCCAACCCGCGGATGTATGCAACTTTCCTGCTGTGGCTGCTCTCGGAGCTGTTCGAGGAACTGCCGGAAGCCGGCGATCTCGCCAAGCCGAAACTGGTCTTCTTCTTCGACGAGGCCCACCTGCTGTTCGACGATGCGCCGAAAGCGCTGGTCGACAAGGTGGAGCAGGTGGTGAAGCTGGTGCGCTCGAAGGGCGTCGGCGTCTATTTCGTCACCCAGAACCCGATCGATATTCCCGAGGGCGTTTTGGCGCAGCTGAGCAACCGCGTGCAGCACGCACTGCGCGCTTATACCCCGCGCGAGCAGAAGGCGGTGAACGTCGCCGCCGAGACATTTAGGCCCAACCCGGCGTTTTCGACCGCCGAAGTCATCACTCAGCTGGGCACCGGCGAGGCGCTGGTTTCGGTGCTCGAGGACAAGGGCATTCCCTCGATGGTGGGGCGCACGCTGATCCGGCCGCCATCCTCGCGGCTGGGTCCGATCCTGCCCGAAGAACGTGCCAAGCTGATCGCGACGTCGCCGGTGGCGGGGGTCTACGACACCCCGATCGATCGCCAGTCGGCCTTCGAGGTGCTTACGGCGCGGGCCCGGCAAAAGCAGGATGCCGCAGCGCAGGCCGAGCCTTCGCGCCCGGCGCCCAGCGCCCGGCCGGCGCCGCGCTCCAATCGCGAGACGGTGGCCGAGGCGGCGATGAAATCGCTGGCGCGGTCGCTCGCCAGTTCGCTTGGGCGCTCGCTGATGCGCGGAATTCTCGGTAGCCTCAAGAGCCGCTGACCACCAAAGGGCGATTCTAGCAAAATGATCACCAAGCCGACCCTTGCGGTCTTCGCGTCCGACAAGGGCCCAGGTACTGCCGAGCGCGCCAGCATCATGTCGCAGGCCGGTACGTTTTTCGCCAAGAAGGGCGCGCGCATTCTTTGCCTTGCGGAGCAGGGCATCATCCCGGTGCCGCTGATCACCAGCGCGCGCGCGGCGGGCGGCGAAGTCATCATCGTCGCCGACGAGGAGTTTGCGTTGCCGCCGGCGCTGTCGGGCATACCCTTGGTCCGTATCGCCGATGCCGAAGAGCGGCTGCTGAAAGTCGCCGAACTTGCCAATATCTTCGTCGGCCTGCCCGGTTCGCTCGCCTCCGCGTCCAATCTCTATCGCGCCTGGGTGCGGGCCGGGGGCGGCGCCAGCGGCAAGCCGGTGGTGCTCTATAACCGCAACCAGGCCTTCGAAGTGTTGCGCGGCTACGCCGCCGACGTCCTCTCTCACAGCGTCAGCCACCACGAACGCATCGTCCAGTTCGCCGATTCGATCGACGATGTGTGGAACCGGGTGAACCGGTTGCTGAGCGAAGTGGCGAAGTAGGGGCGCGCGTAGGCGCCACCCAATGGTCCGCGGCGCAAGCTGCAACCCCCACCCTTGCTGCCGCCTTCCCTCCCCACAAGGGGGAGGGAGCGCCAGATTTGCACGGCGGTAAAATTCCCTCCCCCTTGAGGGGAGGGGCAGGGTGGGGGTTGCAGCACGCACCAGCCAACCAGTAGCCCTATGGTGAGGTGCGACGCGCAGCCGGCGTGGCGGCGCGCGCGCTAGACCTGCGTCGGCCGATCACCGAACAGCGGCACGACATTGTCGCGGCGTTGGATGAAAGTCACCACGTTCGATTTCGCGGAAGGCAGCAGCCGGTTGCGACGCTCCGGGCCGCGGTAGCCGCTGTTGCTAACCACGGGCTGGCGCGGCAGTTTCAGGCGCGACACCACCCGTTCCAGCAGATAGCGCGGCGACATCGGCTTGACGATCACTTCGTCGATGCCGGCCCCGATCGCAGCATCGCGGGTGCCCGGCGTCACGGTGCGGGCCAGCGCCAGCAGTTGGAACGCCGGGCTGACGACCTGCGCATCGGCGCGCAGCGTGCTCGAAACCTTGTCGGCGGGGGCGTCCTGGCAATCGAAATCGGCGACGACGAGATCCACCGCGGTCAGCCGCATGTAAGTGTTCAGCGCCGTGAGCGTGGAGAACTCGCGGACCCGGAGATCGGGTGAACCGGCGAGGACAGCCGTCAATATCGACGACAACGCCGGATTGGCGGCGAGAACCGCCACGACTTTCAGAACTGCGCCCAAGCCCATCCCCTATGGTAAACAATATGTTACCATGCACGGCGCTGCGCTGAAAGGGGCCCGGCCCATCGGCGCAAGAATTTTGCCCTACACTTCGCGGGGGAGGAAGGCGATGGACCCACAGCTTTTTCGCACCCGCGCCTCGCTGCGCGATGATCTCGAGCAACTGGGCATTCGGCCTGGCGACACGGTGATGGTGCATGCCGCGATGAGCCGGGTCGGGCGCTTGCTCAATGGTCCCGACGCGCTGATCGGGGCGCTGCTGGATGCGGTCGGAGACGAGGGCACGATCCTTGCCTACACCGATTGGGACGCGCGCTATGACGACCTGCTGGATGCGGCGGGCAGGGTGCCTGCGGAATGGCGGGCGCATATCCCGCCCTTCGATCCGGCCGCATCGCGCGCGGCGCGCGAGAACGGCGTGCTGCCGGAATTCTTGCGTACGACGCCGGGCGCCCGCCGCAGCGGCAGCCCCGGCGCCTCGGTTGCGGCGCTGGGCGCGCGAGCCGATTGGATCATCGCCGATCATCCGCTTGACTATGGCTATGGCGAAGGCTCGCCGCTGGCCAAGCTTGTGGCGGTGCGCGGCAAGGTGGCAATGGTTGGCGCGCCGCTCGATACCATGACGCTGTTGCACCATGCCGAGCACATGGCCGCGACACCCGGCAAGCGCGTCATTCGCTACGAGGTGCCGCTGGCGATGGAACTGGGCACGCAATGGCGCATGATCGAGGAGTTCGATACCGCCAACCCGGTGGTTCCCGGCCTGGCCGACGACTATTTCGCCACCATCGTCGAGGCATTCCTTGCCAGCGGGCAGGGGGTGCGCGGGCAGGTGGGGGCCGCGCCCAGCGTTGTGGTCGAGGCGGCGGCGATCACGGACTTCGCCATTCGCTGGCTCGAAGCCACTCCGCCTCAACGCGCGGGGATGTGATGGACGATTGTCTTGCCTAGGGCACAATTCTGGAGGAAATGTCGGCTAGTCGTTTTCAGAAGACAAGCCCATGCGCCCGCATCACAATTCCGCCCAAATCCGTTCCGGATCTCCCGAGCATTCCGCCACCGCCCGCCTGTCGCGCCGGTCGCTTCTGGCGCTGCTCGCCGTCGCGCCGTTCGTGGCGCTTGCCGCCCACCCTGCGACCGCCGACCAGCCGCGCGGCCTTGTCATGCACAATGGCTGGATGCTGCGCGCCGATGACCTGGAGAGGCTGAAAGTCGCATGATCGAGGATTCCGAAACGCGGACCGAGGGCCGGTTCAGCAAGATTTTCGACGTGTGCATCATTGGTAGCGGTCCCGCCGGCATCACGCTGGCGCGGCGGCTTGGCGCCCAGGGCCTGTCGGTCGGGCTGTTCGAGGCCGGCGACCTGGTCGCGACGACCGATTCGCAAGAACTCTACAAGGGCACCGTCGTCGGCCAGCCCTATTTCGATCTTGATTCGACCCGGCTGCGCTTTTTCGGCGGCTCGTCCAATCACTGGGGCGGCTGGACGCATCCGCTCGATTCGTATGATTTCGTCCCCAACGCCAGCAACCCGCTGAGCGGCTGGCCGATCACCAAGAACGACCTGCGCCCCTATGCCGCCGAGGCGGACAAGATCCTCGATCTGCCGCGCTACGAAAACCCGCCGGATTTCTTTCCGGTACAGCAGAATAGCCTCGTGGCGCGCTTCTTCCGCTTCAGCCGGCCGACCACGCGATTCGGCGAAAAATTCCACGATGAGCTGCAGGTCTCGCGCAATATCGAGGTGTTTTATAACGCCAATCTGGTCGATCTGCGCCTCGATGCCGACAAGCACGCGGTTTCGCAGGCGGTGTTCCGCTCCTACAAGCGCGATGACCCGTTCACGGTGAAGGCCCGCACCTTTGCGCTTTGCCTCGGCGGACTGGAAAACCCGCGCGCCCTGCTCAATTTCACCAATGATATCCCGGTCGGCCTGGGCAACGAGAATGACCTCGTCGGCCGCTATTTCCTCGAGCACCTGCATGCCTCGCTCGGCCGGCTGGTGGTGCGCAAGCCGATGACCTGGATGCTGGTCTATGGGCCGACAACGCAAATGATGAAGGACACGCAGACCCTCAATTTCGGCATGCGCATCGGCGATCCCGATCAGTGGAACGATGGCGAGTTCACCGGCGAGATGAAGCAGGAACCGGCCTGCGCGCTTGATTTCGATACAATCCTGCGCGCCGAGATGGCCGGCGAGGAACCGGCCTGCCCGGCTCATGTCGGCGAGGCCTTCATCGTCGCCGAGCAGCAGCTCAATCCGAACAATCGGGTCAAACTCGGAGGGGGGCGCGATCGCTTCGGGCAGCGCCCGATGGAGCTGGATTGGTCGCTTTCCGACACCGATTACCGCACGCTCAAAACCTGCGCGGTCGAGACCGGCAGCCTGCTGGCGCAATACGATGTTGGTCGGCTGAAGATCGTCGATTGGCTGCTGAAGGGCGAAAAGCCCACCCTCGATCAATTGGCCGGCGGCAACCACCACATGGGCACCACCCGGATGAGCGACGATCCCAAGACCGGAGTCGTCGACCGCAACGTCAAGGTGCACTCGCTGGATAACCTTTATATCGGCGGCAGCAGCGTGTTCTCGACCGCCGGTCACGCCAACCCGACCTACACCATCACCCAGCTGGCGCTACGACTGGGCGACCATCTGATCGAGCGGCTGAAAGCCTGACACCGCGCCGTGCCGTGACGCCACACCCTCCTTCGAGCGTGGCAAGGGAGATTCCTCACCGTGCGGGCGCGCTGCCACCCCCTCCCCACAGGGGGGAGGGTGGCGCTGGCTCTGTGCCGCGTGCCAAACAATCCACGCCAACGGCTCGTGTAGCACCCTCCCCCTTGTGGGGAGGGTTGGGGAGGGGGAGCAGCTTGCTCGAAGCCCGCCGCCCGCCAAACAAAAAACCCGCCTGCCTCTCGACAGACGGGTTCAAACCTTGACCGCTGACCGGGCTTACTTCGCGGCGGTGAACAGTTCTTCGACGTATTCCCAGTTGATGAGATTGTCGACGAAGGCTTCGAGGTATTTCGGGCGCGCGTTGCGGTAGTCGATGTAGTAGGAGTGCTCCCACACATCGACGCCGAGCAGCGGGGTGCCGCCGTAAACCAGCGGGTTCTCGCCATTGGCGGTCTTGGTGATTTCGAGCTTGCCGTTCTTCGACGACAGCCAGGCCCAGCCCGAGCCGAACTGGCCGACGCCCGCCGCGATGAAATCGGTGCGGAACTTGTCGTAGCCGCCCAGATCGGAATCGATTGCCTTCTGCAGCGACGCCGGCAGCGACTTGCCGCCGCCATTTGGCTTCAGCCACTTCCAGAAATGGGTGTGGTTATAATGCTGGCCGGCATTGTTGAAGAGGCCGGCATTCTTGCCAAAGCTTTCCTTGACGATATCTTCGAGGCTCTTGCCTTCCAGGCCCGAACCTTCGAGCAGCTTGTTGCCGTTGGTCACATAGGCCTGATGGTGCTTGTCGTGATGGTACTCAAGCGTTTCGGCCGACATGTAGGGGGCCAGGGCGTCCTTGGCATAGGGCAGTTCGGGAAGCGTGAAAGCCATTTTGGAAGTCTCCGTGAGGGTTTGTTGATAATCGCCTTGCGCGCCGCCGGCGCGGAATGGAAACGTGGTTTTGGTATAGGCGCTTTCCGCTGCGCCAACAATCGCAGCCGGCAGGTTCTTATGCCAAACCGACCACCGAAAGCGCAAAAGCATCGCCCAAAGCCGTCTCCTTGATGCGATCGAAACGACCGGACGCGCCGCCGTGGCCGGCGCCCATATTGGTCTTCAGATATAACGGGTTGGTGTCGGTCTTGGTTGCCCGCAACTTGGCCACCCACTTGGCCGGTTCCCAATAGGTGACGCGCGGATCGGTGAGCCCGGCCAGCGCGAAGATCGGCGGGTAGGCCTTGGCCGAAACCTGCTCGTAGGGCGCGTAGCCGGCGATGCGGTTGTAGTCCTCGGGTGAGGTGATCGGATTGCCCCATTCGGGCCATTCCGGCGGGGTCAGCGGCAGCGTGTCGTCGAGCATGGTGTTGAGCACATCGACGAAAGGCTCCTGCGCCAGAATGCCGGCGAAGAGGTCCGGGCGCATGTTGGCGATCGCCCCCATCAGCATGCCGCCTGCCGAGCCGCCCTGCGCCACGATCTTGTTTTTCGCGACATAGCGTTCTGCGATCAGAGTTTCGGCGGCGGCAATGAAATCCGTAAACGTGTTGGACTTGTGCTCGCGCCGGCCCAGGCGGTACCAGCGGTAGCCCTTGTCCATGCCGCCGCGGATATGGGCGATGGCGTAGACAAAACCGCGATCGACCAGCGATAGGGCAGACACCGAAAACGCCGCCGGCATCGACATGCCGTAGGCGCCGTAGCCATAAAGCAGGGCAGGGGCGGTGCCATCTAGCTTGGTGCTCTTGCGGTAGAGCAGGGTGATCGGCACCAGTTCGCCATCGGAGGCTTTGGCGAACAGGCGCTTGGTCAGATAGTCGTCCGGGTTGTGCCCCGAAGGCACTTCCTGCTCTTTGAGCAGCGTGCGGAGGCCGGTTTCGAGATCGAGATCATAGGTGCGCGACGGGGTCGTGGGCGACGAATAGGTCAGCCGGAAGGTTGACGTGTCGAACTCGTAGCCCACCGACATGCCGAGCGAATAGGCCTCTTCCTCGAAGCGGACGGTGTCTTCCTTGCCGGTGCGCAGGTCGCGCACCACGATGCGCGGCAGCCCCTCGTGCCGCTCCAGCCGCAGCAGATGGTTCTTGATCAGGGTGATATCGAGGATCAGCACGCCCTCGGTATGAGGCACCAGATCGACCCAGTTCTCCGCCTGCGGCGCTTCGGCGGCAACGGTGACGATCTTGAAATCCTCGGCGCCATCGGCGTTGGTGAGGAGATACAGCATGCCGTAGCGCTCATCGATGTCGTATTCGCGATCGACGACGCGTTCCGCGACCAGTTTCGGCGCGCCGCCCTTGGCCGCATCGATCAGCCAGCATTCCGAGGTCTGGTGGTCATGGGCATTGATGACGATGTATTTGCCCGAAAGCGTGCGGTCGACGCCGACGAAAAAGCCAGCATCCTTCTCCTCGTAGACGATCTCGTCCTCGGCTTGCGGCGTGCCGATGACGTGGCGGCGCACCCGGTAGGGGCGGTGGTTCTCGTCGAGTTCGGAGTAATAGATGCTCTTGCTGTCGGCCGACCACACGCCGCCATCGGCCGCATCCTCGATGGTTTCGTCGCTGTCCTTGCCGGTCGCGAGGTCGCGGATGTGGATGGTGTAATATTCCGAACCCTGCCGGTCTGCCGCCCAGAGCAGGAATTTGTGCGACGGGTCATGATCGGCTCCGCCAAAACCAAAATACTCGCCGCCCGTCGCCGCTTCGATATTGCAATCGAGCAGCACGGTCTCCTCGCCGCCACCGCGCGGGGTACGTACAAGCAGCGGATATTGCTGGCCCTCGAGGGTGCGCGAATTATAGGCCCACGGGCCATCCGGGGTCGGAATGCCCGAATCGTCCTCTTTGATACGCCCGCGGATTTCCTTGTAGATCTGCTCCTGCAGCGCCGCCGTCGGCTCGCCGAACGCCGCCTCGAAATAGGCGTTCTCGGCCTCGAGGTAGGCTTTGATCTCCGGATCCAGCGTCTCCGGCGCCTGCATCACCTCCTGCCAATTGTCCGCCCGCAGCCAGTTGTACGGGTCTTCGCGCGTGATGCCGTGGAACGTTGCAGCGTGCGGCTTGCGGGCGGCGATCGGCGGGATGGGCTTTGACATCGGATTCCGGGAGTAGGGGCGGGTGAGGTGTTTTATCGAAGGATTGAAGTTTTGTCAGGTAAGCGCGGGTGGGAATATGGGGGCACAACTGGTGCCTCGGCAGGAGCCGCATACCCCCACCCCTGACCCCTCCCCACAAGGGGGAGGGAGACGCCACCGCTGTGCCCATCAACGACAGAGTGCGGCTCCATCGCCCCCTCCCCCTTGCGGGGACGGAAGGCGGCAGCAAGGGTGGGGTCGTGCAGCTTGCGCTGAGTCAAAGTTGAAACCGTCATTGCCCGGCTTGTCCGGGCAATCCATTCTTTACGTGCTCGAGCTCGGCCCGAGGACCCACCGCAGGAGCCGCATACCCCCACCCCTGGGGGAGGGAGACACTACGGCGGCTCGCCTACTCCTTCGGCTCGAACTCCAGCGACGTGCCGTTCATGCAATACCGCAGCCCGGTCGGGTTCGGGCCGTCGTTGAACACATGCCCCAGATGGGCGCCGCAATTGTTGCAGTGGGCTTCGACGCGGGTCATGCCAAGCGAGCGGTCGGTGGTTTCGCCAACGGCGTCGGCGCTGATCGGCTTGAAAAAGCTCGGCCAGCCGGAGCCGGATTCGTATTTGGTGTCGGCGGTGAAGAGTGGCGCGCCGCAGGCGACGCAATGATAGACGCCGTCGCGCTTCTCAGTGTTGTAAAGATGCGAGAAGGGCCGCTCGGTGCCGTGTTCGCGGGTCACGCGATACTGCTCCGGGGTCAACTCCTGGCGCCACTCCTCGTTCGATTTCTGGATTTTGACTTGATCGGCCATTTCGATTCTCCGTTGCAGGCTTGATGTAAGTATCGCGCAAGTCACTTGCTATTCAAAAAACTGTGGTCTGACCTCCCTGCGGAAATTTATCGGGCCATTTCGACTTGTCCTGTCGCTGTGGCGCGTTAAGTTGACGGCGGGCGAATCTGGCCGACTGCCAAGCACCGGCCCATTCGAATTTGCGTGAGACCATTGGCCCCATCCCTGGACGTAAGCATTGCGCTCATTGCCATCGCCCCGTTCCTCGCGGCGTGTCTTGCGCCATTGGTGCAGCGTTTTGCTGGATTTTATGCCGGCTGGATTCTCGCCATCGTTCCGGCCAGCATCTTCATCTATCTGCTGAGTTTTGTTGTGCCGGTCAGCGCCGGCCACAGCGTGCTCGCCAGCCTCGATTGGGTGCCCGATTACGGCCTGAAACTGTCGTTCCTCGTCGATGGATTGAGCCTTGTTTTCGCGCTGGCGATTTCCGGCATCGGCACCCTGATCGTCATCTATTCCGGCGCTTACCTCAAGGGTCATCCGCACCAGGGGCGGTTCTTCGCCTTCATGCTGATGTTCATGGGCGCCATGCTCGGGCTGGTGCTCGCCGATAGCTCGCTGGTGCTTTACGGCTTCTGGGAACTGACTACGGTCACCTCGTTCCTCCTGATCGGCTTCGATCACACCCGGCAGGTCGCGCGCCGCGCCGCCATCCAGGCGCTGGTGGTGACCACCATCGGCGGTTTCGCGCTGCTGCTCGCCGCGATCCTGCTGCAGCAGGCGACGGGCGTGTGGGAACTGGCGGCCGTCCCGCCGCTCGTGGGCGGAGCGGGGGTGCAGGCGATCTATCCGGTGCTGCTACCGCTGGTTCTTTTGGCGGCGTTCACCAAATCGGCGCAGGTGCCGTTCCATTTCTGGCTGCCCAACGCCATGGAGGCGCCCACCCCGGTTTCGGCGTTCCTGCATTCGGCAACCATGGTGCAGGGCGGGGTGTACCTGCTCGCCCGCATGTCGCCCGTTCTCGGCAACACGCCGGCCTGGCAGGTGGCCCTCACCGTTTTCGGTGGCGTGACCCTGCTCTGGGGGGGCATAGCGGCGCTGAAGCAGACCGATCTGAAGCAAATGCTAGCGCAGACCACCATCGCCTCGTTGGGCCTGCTGGTGATGCTGCTGGGCATTGGCACCCAGACCGCGATTATTGCCGCGCTAGTCTATTTCGTCGCCCACGCGCTCTACAAGGCGACGCTGTTCATGGTCGCTGGCGCCATCGATCACGAGACCGGCGTGCGCGACATTACCGCTCTGGGCGGCCTGCGCGAGAAGATGGCGGCGAGCTTTATCGCCACTTTCTTTGCAGCGATCGCCATGATCGGCCTGCCGCCGACGCTCGGGTATCTCGCCAAGGAGGAGATGTATGCGCCGCTGGTGTCGGGGGCGCTGGCCAACATCGTGCTGCTGCTGGTGCTGATTGCCGGCAATGGCGTGCTCGCCGCCATAGCGCTGGCACTGATGATCAAGCCGTTCATGGGGCCGTTGCCGAGCCTGCCGAAGACCCCGCATGAGGGCTCGTTCGGGCTGATCGCCGGGCCGGTGATCCTGGCCGTCGCCGGGCTTGCTGCGGGGCTGATGGCGGGGTTGTTCGGCGACCTGCTGCTGGCGCCGGCGGCGTCGGCCGTCGCCTATCAGCCGGTGCAAAACCATCTCGCCCTCAGCGCCGATCCGCGCTCGCCGCTGTTCTGGCTCTCGATGGTCACGTGGGTGGTCGGGCTCGCGATCTATTTCCAACTCGACCGGCTGCGAACGCTGCTCCGCCGTGTTGATGCAATTGTCGGCTGGAGCTTCGACAAGGCCTTCGATGCAGCGATGTTCGCGCTGATCCGGCTTTCCGCCGGCGTCACCCGCAGCTGGCATCATGGCCGGCTCGAGCTTTATCTGTTCGTGGTCTTCGTCATGCTGGCGCTGGCGATCTGCGGCCCGCTGCTGGCGCTCGGTGGCCAGCCGCCACTGCCGGCCTTCCCGACGCTGAACCTTGCCGAATGGGGCACGCTCGGGCTCGCGGTTATCGGCGTCGTCACTGTGCTGGTGGCGCCGACGCGGATCTTCGCCATACTGGCGCTCGGCGTGCAGGGGCTGGCTGTGGCGCTGATCTTCCTGTTGCAGGGCGCGCCTGATCTCAGCTTTACCCAGTTCATGGTCGAAATCGTCTCGGTGGCGATCCTGGCCTTGGTGATGACCCAACTCGATCTCGATCACGGCGATCCGCGCGATTTCGAGGGTCGGCTGCGCGACGGCATTCTCGCCGTGGTCTGCGGCGGCGGGCTGACGGTGCTGCTGCTGGCCGTGCTGGCGAACCCGTTCGATCCCCGGCTGTCCGATTTCTTCAGCAAGAACAGCGCGGCGCTCGCGCACGGGCGCAATATCGTCAACGTCATCCTCGTCGATTTCCGCGGCCTGGATACGCTGGGTGAAATCTCGGTGGTGATGGCCGCCGGCATCGCCGTGCTGGCCCTCCTGCGCAAGCGCAAGTCTGCCGCACAAGCAGACGCCACCCCCGACGCGAAGGCGGGGAAAGCATGAATACTCTGATTTTCCGCACCATCGCGCCGATCATCGTGGTCACCATGCTGGTGTTCTCGGTGTTCGTGCTGCTGGTCGGCCACAACGAGCCGGGGGGCGGCTTCATCGGCGGGCTGATCGGGGCGGCATCGACCGTGATCTATTCCATGGCAGCCGGCGTGCCGGTGGCGCGTAAGGCGCTGCGTGTCCATCCGATCACGATTGCCGGCTTCGGCGTCTTCATCGCCGCGCTTTCGGGTTTGGTGTCGCTGGCGGCCGGCGTGCCATACCTCACCGGCCTCTGGACGAGTTTCGATATCGGCGGCAGCCAGATTGCACTGTCGACGCCGCTGCTGTTCGATATCGGCGTTTATTGCGTGGTCTTCGGCACGCTCTCGGCCATCGCGCTCGGGCTCGAATCGGGGGAGGCCGGCTGATGGAGACCGCTCTCGCCGTATTGGTCGGGCTATTCGTCAGCGTGGCGATCTACCTGCTGCTGTCGCGCGCCCTGATCCGCATGCTGCTCGGGCTGGTGATCCTGGGCAATGGCGTGAACCTTTTGATCTTCACCGCCGGGCGCCTCGCCAGTGCCACCCCGCCGATTGTGCCGGCCGGCCTCTCGGCCCCGGCTGGGCCCACCGCCAACCCACTGCCGCAGGCGCTGATCCTCACCGCCATTGTCATCGGCTTTGCCATGTTCGCCTTTCTGCTGGTCCTGGCCATGCAGGCCTATCGCACGCTGGGCGCCGAACGCAGCGACCAGTTGCGGTTGGCCGAGCCCGAGCCCCCGCCGCAACCGCCGTTGAGTTATTGATGCAGCAAACCCAAACCCACGCTGCGGACTGGATCATCATCCTGCCGGTGATCGCGACCCTGATGGGCGCCGCCCTGCTGCTGATGCTGCGCGACGTCAAGCGCTGGCAGGCAGTGCTGGGGATGCTGGTCGTGCTCGGCGTGCTGATCTCCGACGTCGTGCTGTTTTTCCGCGTGCTGCAGGGCGGGCCGGTGTCGATGACCATGGGCCATTGGCTGCCGCCCTTCGGCATCAGCTTTACCGCCGATGCGATGGGCGCCGGCTTTGCGCTGGTTGCCGCGCTGGTGACGCTGATCGTCTTGGTCTACGCCCAGATGGATCGCGCTGGCAGCGACGATCGCGACGGCTTTTATCCGCTGGTGCTGCTGCTCTTGGCCGGCGTCAGCGGCTCGTTCCTCACCGGCGACCTGTTCAATCTCTATGTCTGGTTCGAAGTGATGCTGATCGCCTCGTTCGGGCTGCTGGTGCTCGGCGGCAGCGGCGCGGAAATCGACGGCGCGGTGAAATACGGCTTCTTGAACTTTCTTGCCACCTCGTTCTTCCTTGCCGCGCTCGGGCTGCTTTATGGGCTGGTTGGCACCCTCAACATGGCCGATATCGCTGTTTCGGCGGCCAAGGCCAATCCGGCGGCGCTGGCCTCCGTGGCGGCCCTGTTCCTGCTGGCCTTCGGCATGAAGGCGGCGGCCTTTCCGGTCAATGCCTGGCTGCCCGCCTCTTATCACACCCCGCCCGCGGCGATTTCGGCACTGTTCGGGAGCCTGCTCACCAAGGTGGGCGTCTATGCGATGCTGCGCACGCTGATCGTGCTGCTGCCGAGCGCGCACCAGTTTCTGGCTTCTGCGATCGCCGCCATCGCCATCCTGACGCTGATCCTCGCGCCGATGGGCGCCATCGCCGAAACCAATCTGCGTCGCGCCATCGGCTTTCTCGTCATCGGCGGCATCGGCGCGGTGATCGCCGGGTTGGCGCTGACTTCGGTGCAGGGGCTGGCCGGCTCAATCATGTATGTGCTGCACGCCATGCTGAGCCTCACCGGGCTTTATCTCGTCGCCGGGCTCGTCGAAAAGGTCACCGGCGAAACCGATACCCGGCTGATGGGCGGCGTCTATGCGGCCAACTCGCTGCTTTCGGTGTTGTTCCTTATTCTGGTGCTCGCTATCTCGGGCGTGCCGCCCTTCCTCGGCTTCTGGCCAAAGCTGCTGTTGCTCAGCGCCGGCGCTGATTTTTCCGGCATCGTTTCGCGTGGTGGCGTTATCGATGTCTCCGCGTTGGCGCTGGTTGTCGCCCTGTTGCTCAACGCCTTGCTGACGCTGATCGCCGGTACGCGGCTTTGGGCCCATATCTTCTGGCGCGCCGGGCCGGAGGGAGCTCTCTCCGAGCGGCCGAATGAAAAGCTGCGTCCGCTGACTCCGCGAGAAAACGGTTTTGGCATGGTCGCGGCTTCGGCGCTGGTGGTGGTGGTCGTCGTCGCCGGCCTCTGGCCCAATCTGCTTTTCGAGGCCGCCCACGTCGCGGCCAGCGACCTGATCAACCCGCAGCGCTACGTCGCTGCGGTAGGCCTGGGGGGAACGCCATGAATCTCACCGGGCTGCTGGTTATTTTTGCCCTCGGCTGGGCGGCCGTCACGGGAAATTTCGGCGTGCTCAACCTGCTGCTCGGCGCCGTGATTGGCGGTCTGGCGCTGCTGCTGTTCCGCGTCAAGACCGTGCGGCCGGCGTTTATCTCCCGTGCCTGGCGCATTGCGGCGCTGGCGCTGCTGTTCATCCGCGAATTGCTCGAAAGCGCCGTGCGTGTCGCCATCCTGGTGTTGACGCCCGACCTCAGCGCCAGGCTGCGTCCGGCCATCATCGCCTTCCCGCTGACCGCGAGGAGCGATGGCGAGATCACCCTGCTGGCCAACCTCATCACGCTCACCCCCGGAACCCTCAGCGTCGATGTTTCCGAAGATCGGCAGCGGCTTTTCATCCATTGTCTGTCGCTGCAGGATCGCGATGCCCTGATTGACGGCATTGCCATAGGATTTGAAGCCAAGGTCATCGAGGTGTTCAAATGAGCGGCGCCGCTTTTCTTGAACTGGCCACCACCATTGCGCTTGCACTGTTGAGCCTGGCGCTGTTGCTGGCTTTCGTCCGTCTGCTGCGCGGCCCGACTTTGCCGGATCGGGTGCTGGCGCTGGATATGCTGACCACGATTGCCGTGGGTTATGTCGGTGTCCTTGCCATCAAGACCGGGTTCACCCTCTACATCGATATCGCCATTGCCGTCGCGCTCACGGGGTTTTTGGCCACTCTCGCGTTCGCTCGCTACTTGCTGAGTCGAAAAGCCGGCGAACAACCCGCTACCGGGGAAGGATTGGGCAAGTGATTCTCTGGGTAGGCGAATATGCCGCAGGCGTGCTTGTTGTCATCGGGGCGCTGTTCAGCTTAATCGCCGCCATCGGAGTTTTGCGATTACCCGACCTTTATACGCGTATGCATGCGGCGACCAAGGTTGGAACGGTCGGGGCGGGGTTCATCTTGCTGGGCGTCGCCGCTGCGGCCTTTGATGCCTCCGTAGTTCTACGGGCCCTGATTGGTATAGGTTTTTTGGTTTTGACGACGCCCGTCTCCGCGCACCTTTTGGCACGCGCCGCGTTCCTCACAGGTACTCGTCCGACATGGTTAACCTATATTAACGAAGCGGAAAGTGAGACGGGGGATAAACCAAAGTATTAGTGAGATGACCGAATGTTACAGGAAATTAAGGTATCGTTCCGTTGCATCGCCAAACAAATGGTCCTAATAGACTAGTTGCTATGTGAATCTCCTCCCCACACGGCAAAAGTACCAAAACAAAAGGATCAGATATGACCGATCTCACTGGCAGTGAGCCTGGGGCTGATAACGAACTGATCGATCTCAGTGCCGACATCGTCTGTGCATATGTTAGTCACAATGCATTGAGCCCAACGGATCTGCCGAAGCTGATTGCTGAAGTGCACGTTGCGCTGAAGGGCCTTCGCTCGACCGAAGTGATCGAACCGACCGAAGAGTTGAAGCCGGCGGTACCGGTGCGCAAGTCTGTGGCGCCCGACTATATCGTATGCCTCGAAGACGGAAAGAAGTTCAAGTCGCTCAAGCGCCACTTGCGCACGCACTACAACCTTTCCCCGGAAGAATACCGCGAGAAGTGGGGCCTGGCGGCCGATTATCCGATGGTCGCCCCCAACTACTCGGCTACGCGTTCGCGCCTCGCCAAGGATAATGGCTTGGGTCGCAAGGCTGCCGGCGCTCGCTAAGCGCATCTGCTCTCAAGCGCCAGTTCAGACTGTAAGCGGCCACCTCTAGGTGGCCGTACGCT
>JAQGKB010000157.1 GCA_028290345.1 Hyphomicrobiales bacterium
ACGCCAAGAAGATGACCGAAGATATCGTCAAGGCGCTGGGGCATTAGGGGGCGCGCCCGCAGGCGCCCATCCCCGCGGCTCGGTTATTGCCCTCCACACCACCGCTCGTCACCTTCGGGCTCGACCCGAGGGCCCAGACTGCCGGCGATGGTGCTTGCCACAAGCCTGGGTCCTCGCGTCAAGCGCGAGGAATGACGACCGGGGGTAGGGATACGATTGAAATCGTCACTGCCGGGTCTGTGCGATTCTTCGCCGCCTAGTTCCACTGCCGCTCATTTCGCCGCCCCCGGCGGCGTACCCATCCAGTTTGCGAGCGCGTCACTGAACAATTTCAGCGCGGTGGCATTGCGCTCGAGGCTCACCACCGCGTGGTTGCCGTTGGCGTAGGCGATCTCGATGTCGATCCAGCGCTTGCTGGAAAGCAGTTGCTGGTTGGCGGCGGTGGGGGCGGCGTCGAAGAATCGGTAGGTGCCGGTGGTGACCGGGACGTCGCCGACCAGCGCAGTGCTGGTGTCGAAGTCGTCCCGCAGCGAGACGCCGAGGATTTTTTCGACCGCGGGGTCCGAGGTGAAGGAAAGGCCGAGGTCGAAGACCGGGCCGGCGGGGAGCGATTGCCAGAAAAAGCTCAGCGATAGCTTCCGGCCGCCTGGATAATCCGCCGTGGCATCGATCTGCGGCCTACCGCTGGTATCGGTCGAGCTCCCCCATTGCACGGTGCCCGGCGGCGAGGTCTGGCCTTTGCTGCCATCGGGCAGGGTCGGGGTCAGCAACGCCTGGTTACCCAGCAGCCGGTCGAGTGTGCCGCTGCCCGCCAGCGTATAGTTCTTCAATGCTTCCGAGAGTGGGGTGGAAAGGCTGGTGCCCAGGCTCGGGGCGGTGGTGGCGGCCGCAGGCAACGTACCGCCGGCGTTGGGGTTAAAATCGAAGCCGGTGGGCTTGCTGTTCCCCGCCGGCTGGGTCGCGAGGCTGTTGCCGAGAATTGTTGGTCGGGAGGCAAGGTCGCTGAAATCGGTGTATGGCCGCGGGGCAGGGGCCGGGGCGACCCAGCTCCTGAGCTGGTCGAGGACCGAAACAGCGGCGGACTGTACGACCGGGATGCGATCGCCGGCCCAGCCCAAGGCAAACGGCAAGGCGAGAATGGCGCCGAGGCCGAAGATGCCGCGGAAGAACTCGCCGGCGCCGCTCCGACCAGTTTTGGGCTTAGGGGCGGCGGGTTTCGGCTTGGCTGCCTCGGCGGCCGCCGTGGCACTTTCCATCGCCTTACGGAGCTTTTCCAGAGCTGAGGGCTCCGTGGTTTCTTCCGATGCCGGCGGCTGCTCGGGCAGCGTGCGGAGGATCGCGGTGGCGCGGGCCGTTACGGCGCTGGAATCGTCGTCGTCGCGGATGCTTTGCAGCCTTGCGACCAGCCGGGCCTTGAATTCGGGGGATCGGGTTTCCGCTAGCAATTCGCCGATGGTTTCGAGCGCCGCCAGCCGGGTCCGCGGCAACGGCCGCTCGAGGTCGGCCGAGGCGAGGTCAAAATATTCGATTTCGGCAGGCGTCGGCTCGATTGCGCGCGCCACGAAGGCTCGGTTGGCGAAGAACGGATCGAACGAGATGTCGCCGTCCGGCTGGTGCGGGGCGTGGATGGCAGGGATCGCGGCGCTGGCGCCATAGGTGTCGATGATCCGCGTGCGCGTGGCCGTGAATACATCGCGGAACGAGAGTTGCGGTCCCAAGCCGGAGAGGCCCTCGCTGATGGTCTGCAACAGGGCGCCGGTGAACATGGTCAGTGGCTCGGCGCCGGGCGCGAGGGCCGGCAGCCCCTTGGCGCTGGCCGCGATCAGGGCAGTACCGCGGCGCGGAAAAACCTGGAACACCTGCTCCTCGATCACATGGCCGACGCCGTCCGACTGCCATTCCGTCACCGCCTGGCCGGCAAAGCAGCAATCGAGCACGAGGAACACGCGCTTGCGCGCGAGTTGCATATCGAGCGAAAGCCGCGTCTGGCGCAGGGGCAGGGCAGTAAAAGCCTCGTTGTCGGGCTCGGTGGCCCTGAGGGCGAGGTAGTAGGTTTTCTGCGTGTCGCGCAGGAAATCCCCGTGCCCGCAATAGTAGATCAGCACGTCGCTGAGCGAGGGGGCGGCTTTCAGGAAATCGCGGATGCGGCGGATGATGTGCGGCGGATCCTCATCGCTGTCGAAGAGATCGAGAACCTGCGGCGTGCCGGAAAGGCTGATGCCGGGGATGGAGAAAAGCTGGCGGAATGCCGCTGCGGAACGCCCGAAGGATGGGTTGTCGAGTTTTCGCGCCGCCGGGAATTGTGGGAAGCTGCTCGCGCCCAGGATGATGATGCCGAGTTTTGGCGCGTCGCCGTCAGTTTCCGGGATCGGCATCGAACGCATCCCTGAGGACGGCGCGCAGTCTTTCGATTTCGATTTCGCCCGGACCGATCTGCACGATGCCCTTTGGCGTCTTGACGTGCACGGCGCAGTGTTCGCGGATGCAGACTTCGTAAACGGTGTGGGCGATGGTGGCCACCTCGGCCAGCAGCGCGCCGCCCGCGATGACCCTGGAGCCCAGCTCAAACAGCGCCGGCCCGTTGATGACGAGCTCGGAGGCCAAGCTCATGCTTTCGGGATTGTCCCGGGTGAGGGCCATGCGCTCCGGCGGAATGCCGTTCTCGACGAGGGCCATGCGCAGGGCTTGAGCGATCTGACTGGCTTGGGCGGGGTCCTGGTCGGGAAACGAGAATTCGACAACTGACATAACGCAGGCCCCCTCCGGTTCCACAGCAATGACAGTCAAAGTCCGGCTACATTGTCCGCCAGAATTGGCCAGGCGGCAAGCGGTTACCTTGCGGTGCCTTCTTGCGAGGCTCGCCCGCGTTCACCATGTTGCGACCGCTCGCCAAATGGATGTTCCCATGACCAAGACTTTGAAGATCGATGTGTTCACCGATGTCGTTTGCCCCTGGTGCCTGGTTGGCTCGGTGCGGCTCGACAAGGCGCTGGCCGACCTGCCGGCCGATGTGACCGTCGAAATCGAAAACCATCCGTTCTATCTCGATCCGAATACGCCTGAGGAGGGCGTGGTGGTCGCCGACATGATTCGCAAGAAATATGGCCGAGATCCCAAGGATATGTGGGCGCGGGTCGAGGGCGAGGCGGCCAAGGCCGGCGTCACGCTCGATCTCAGCCGGCAGCCGCGCATGTATCCCACGGCGAAGGCCCATACGCTGGCGCGGCTAGCCAAGCCCTATGGGACCCAGCACGCGCTGGCCAACGCCATTGCCGATGCCTATTTCCTCGGTCACCAGCAGATCAGTGATGACGAGGTTCTGGCCGATCTTGCGGTCGCGCACGGCTTTGATCGGGACGAAGCCGTGCGGCTGATCAACGATCCGAACGAACTGGCGATTACCGAGCAATTGGCGATCGAAGCCAGCCAGCAGGGCATCAGCGGCGTGCCGTTCTTCATCTTCGGCAACAAATTTGTCATGTCCGGCGCGCAGCCGCAGGAAATCTTCGCGCAGGCGCTCGAGCAGGCATTGGCGGAAGCCGAACCGGCCTGAAGCAGCGGCAGCCCCTTGCAGTCGCGGTGACAATCGGCTTGAGATGGCCGGGGCAACTTACCGCGCCTGTGGAGGGGACATGATCAAGCGCATCGTCATCGGAGTATTGGCGCTTGTCGTCGTGCTCTATATCGCCGGCATGGGGGTGATGTACTTCAAGCAGCGCGATTTCGAATACGACGCGCCGGGCAAGATCACGGCGCTGGCCGATACCGCGCTCACCGATGCGCAGACGGTGACCATCCCCACCACGGACGGGCAGGCGCTTACTGGCTGGTACGCGCCGCCGCGCGATGGCAAGCCGGTGATCCTGTTCTACAAGGGCAATTCAGGCAGCTTTTCCTTCGAGCACGCGCGCTACGAAAAGTGGACCGGCGACGGCTACGGGTTCCTGGCCTTCGACTATCGCGGCTTTCCGGCCTCGCCGGGGACCATCAGCCAGCAGCATATCCTGGATGATGCGCTGGCGGCGTTCGATTGGCTGAAGGCCAAGGACGGCCGCATCGTGGTCTGGGGCCGCTCCCTTGGCGCGTCGCCCGCGACCTACGTCGCCACCCAGCGCGATGTCGATGCGCTGCTGCTCGAAACGCCGTTCGATTCGGCGGTATCGGTGGCCAATGACAGTTACTGGTTTTTCCCGGTCGGCCTGCTGATGATCGATCAGTTCCCATCCGACCGGTGGATCGGCAAGGTCAAGGCGCCGGTGTTTGTGGCACACGGCACCGACGACAAGACCATCCCCCTGCCGCACGGCGAAAAACTCTATTCGCTGGTCAGCAACAAATACGGCATGTGGGTGGAGCCCGGCGGCACGCACACCAATCTCTGGGATCGCGGCATCTGGAACCGCGCCAAGGCGTTCTTCGACGATGCCGAGAAGAAAGTCATCGCGGCGCAATGAAAAACGCCGCCCCCATCGGGAGCGGCGTTCTCAAAAATTCGACTTTGCCTAGCGCAGCGTCAGGCCGGCGAGAGCCAGCGACAGGTTGAGGCCGGTCTGGGCCTGGACGCTGACCGGCTGCAGCGCAAAGCCGCGGCGCGAGCCACCGATCAGCCAATTGGCGCCCACACCAACGCCAACGGTGGCTTCACCCGAACCGCCGACATAATTGCCGGCCAGGGCCCGCGAGCGCACCTGGGTGTTGGTGGCAGCGAACACCAGCCATTCGATGCGGGTGCGACGGGTCACGCCGATATCGAGGCCAAGCTTGTTGATCGTGCCGTGGTAGGTTTCGTTGCGGTGGCCGTCGCGATGGAAGACGCAGGTCATATTCTTGGACGAGCCGAGGATCAGGCCGACGCCACCCTCGACATTGCAGGAGAGACGCCCCACCTGGACGCGCGCCTGGGCGGCATCCGCCGGAACGGCGGCAGCGGCGAGGACGATGCTGGCGACAAGTGCGCCGATAAGTTTCTTCATGATTGAATATCCTTCCCTTGCGTATTGTAGCCTTCCCGACACGATGTTCGGCGAGGGGTAAGCCCTTGGTTGAAATGGCCCCCAGAGGTGACCGTCTAAAGAAAACGCCGCCCAATGGGCGGCGCTTCAAACTACAGAAATCAAATTTCTTACGGGCGCGCGGGACGCGCGACAGCCGGGGTCGCGGGCAGGCCGCTTTCGCGCTGGGCGCGCTTACGAGCCAGCTTGCGGGCGCGGCGCACGGCCTCGGCCTTCTGGCGCGCCTTCTTTTCCGAGGGCTTCTCGTAATAATTGCGCAGCTTCATCTCGCGGAAGACGCCTTCGCGCTGCAGCTTCTTTTTCAGCGCGCGGAGCGCCTGATCCACATTGTTATCGCGAACGACTACTTGCAAGCGCCAACCGCCCTTTCGAAACTCTACGTCAGTGTTGGAATAAAACGCTGGGGCCATAAACCCCCGCGCCGATCAGCCGAGCTAATCAACTTGGTCGCGGTGTATAGCCCAAGCACAAGCCTTTGTCCACAGGGGCGAGCCGGGCAAGGCGCTATTTCCGCGTGGTTTTCACAGCCACGCGGTTGATGTGTCCCATCTTCCGACCGGGCCGGGCTTCCGCCTTGCCGTAAAGATGCGGCGCCACGCCGGGTCCGAGTTGCCCGATCACGCCGTGCACCTCGTCGCCGATGAGGTTCTCCATGACGACATCGGCCAGCCGCGACGGATCACCCAGCGGCCAGTTAAGCACTGCGCGGATATGCTGCTCGAACTGGTCGGTGACGCACACCGCCTCGGTCCAGTGGCCGGAATTATGCACACGCGGCGCGATCTCGTTGACCAGCAGCCGCCCCGACGGCAGCACGAAGAATTCCACCCCGAGCAGGCCGACATAGCCGAGCTTCTCGACGATCTCCTCGGCCACCCAGACCGCCTCGGTGGCGGTGGCTTCGGCGATCGAGGCGGGCACCGTGCTGGTGTGCAGGATGTGATCGCGGTGGACGTTCTCCGCCGGATCGAAGGCGCGCGCATCGCCATGGCTGTTGCGCGCCACGACGACCGAGATTTCTTTTTCGAACGGCACGAACGCCTCGAGCACCAGCGGTTTTGGCGCGAGCGCCGCAAAGGCCGATTCGGCTTCGGCCCGCTCGCGGATGAGGCGCTGGCCCTTGCCGTCATAGCCCATGCGCGTGGTCTTCAGCACGGCCGGGGTGCCGAGCTCGACCAGCGCCTCTTCGAGGTCGGCGAGGCTTGTTACTGCGCGGTAGGGCGTCACGGCGATATTGGCGCCGGTGAGGAAGGCTTTTTCGGCCAGCCTATCCTGCGAGATTGCCAGGGCGTTCGCGCCGGGGCGCAGCGGCTTGCGGGTTGCGAGGAAGGCGGCGGTTGCGGCCGGCACGTTCTCGAATTCATAGGTAATGACGTCGACCGCGTCGGCGAATGCCGCCAGCGCCGCTTCATCGTCATAGGCGGCCACGGTTTTGTGCGGGGTGACCTCGAAGGCCGGGCTCTGCGGATCGGGGCAGAAGATATGCGTTTTCATTCCCAACCGGGCCGCCGCCAGCGCCAGCATGCGGCCGAGCTGGCCACCGCCCAGAATTCCGATGGTGCTGCCCGGGGGCAGCGGGTGCGTGTCAGTCATTTTCGTCCGATGGGAACTGGGCCACGGCGGCAGTCTGGTCGCGGCGGAGTTTTTCGAGGCTGGCGTCGATTTCGGGATCTGAGAGCGCCAAAACGGCGGCGGCCAGCAGGGCCGCATTGGTGGCTCCGGCCTCGCCGATCGCCAGGGTACCCACGGGCACGCCAGCGGGCATCTGCACGATCGAGAGCAGGCTATCCTGGCCGTTGAGCGCCTTGGAGCGCACCGGCACGCCGAAGACCGGCAGGATGGTCATCGCGGCGATCATGCCGGGCAGGTGCGCGGCGCCGCCGGCGCCCGCGATGATGACCTTGAAGCCGTCGGCCTTGGCATTGGTCGCGAAATCATAGAGCCGGGCGGGGGTGCGGTGGGCCGAGACGATGCGCGCTTCGTATTCGATCTTCAGCGCGTCCAGCGTTTCGGCGGCGTGGCGCATGGTCGGCCAATCGGACTGGCTGCCCATGATGATGGCGACAAGCGGTGAAGTCAGCATGCGGGCCCTCGTCCTCTGCGCTCCAAAGCTGGCGTGTAGCCTATCCGGCCCGTCGCGTCGATTGGAAAAGTTCGACCGGATTTCCCGACGGATCCTCAAGCAGGACCTGGTTGCCGCCGTTGCCGACAATCATCTCGCTGCGGAATTTGCAGCCCTTGGCCTTCAGCGTTTCGATGGTCGCGGGCAGATCGTCGACCTCGATCTGGAAGCGGTTCCAGCCACCCGGGGCAGGGGCTTGGTCATCGAGCGCCCGTCCGCCGCCGCCGGAGCCGGGCTGGCTCAGCAGCAGCCGCAGATCGTCGCGCGAGACGATGGCGAATGGTGGAGCGGGGCGCATGTCGAGGGTGAAACCGAGCATCTCGGTATAAAAGCCGATCGCGGCTTCGATGTCGGTGACGATGTATCGAACACTGACTGTCATGGGAGCTTCCTATCAGTCGAACGGGTTCGCGACAGTTTGCACCGCTTCGCGACGCGATTCAAATCACCCCTCAGGCGATGATATCGGGCAGCAGGATGTTTTCGAGCTGGGCGATGCGGTCCTTCAGCGTCAGCTTGCGCTTCTTCAGTCGCTGGATCAGCATCTGGTCGGCAAGGCGCGAGGCGATCAGGGTCTCGATGGCGGCATCGAGATCGGCGTGCTCCTGGCGCTTTGTCGCCAGTTCGAGCCCGAGGGCGGCTTCCTGTTCCTTGGTGAGCGGCAGCATGGCGGGACGGTCACACAGGAGTTGATTTGATGCTGGGGCCTTAGTCCTCGTTAACGCATCACATCACGTTTTGCACCTGATAATCCGTGGGCGCGGGAAGGAGGTCGACAAAGCGTGTATTTTTTGTGACGATAGATTCGCTGGGAGGTTTCCAGCGAAGTGGAGTTGCGGTTCGCGTCGAGAAATCCCCATTCGTTTTGCTGCCCTTGCCGTCGTGAAACCGCTATCCACTTTTGCGGGGACAAGGTTGCGGAAGCTCGAAAGGAGTTGTCATGACGACTGAAGGCCACATCGCCGCTTTGGAGCGGCGTCACCAGGAACTTGATCGCCGTATCGAAGCGGAACTCTCGCATTTGAGCAAAGACGATTTGCTCATCGCGGCGCTCAAGCGAAGGAAGCTCGAGGTCAAGGACGAACTCGCCCGAATGGCGGTGGAAACCGCCTGATAAAAAGCGCTTTAGACCAAGGTCAGAAGTGTGGAGGCCGCGGCGATTGCCGAGGCCTTTTTTTATCGCCTGTCACGCGCCGCCGAAGAAAAGGCCGCGCGTGCCTTCGTAGAGAAGGTTCAGCGCCAGTAGGAAAATCAGTACGTAGGCGAACTGGTAGAAGAATTTGGCATTCACCCGGCGCACCAGGTAGATGCCGGAAGCCATGCCGATGAAGCCGATCGGGAGCAGCGCCCCGGCCAGTTCAAGGTTGGAAAAACTCAGCTGCCCGAGGAAATAGAACGGGATGAGCTTTGAGGCGTTGACGGTGGCAAAAAACACCGCGGTAGTGCCGGCATAGATTGCCGGCGGCAGGCGCAACGGCATGGCGTAGATCTGGTAGGGCGGACCGCCGGTGTGGCTGATGAAGCTGGTAAAGCCGGCCGTGCCGCCCCAGAAGCTGCCCCAGAAGCGCGATGGGGGCAAGTTGGTGAGGGTTTTCCGCAAGGGCAACCAGGCATCGAGCACGAACAGCAGGCTGATCAGGCCGACCGCCAGCGCGACGACGGCCTCGCTCACCAGCGATGACAGCGCCCAGCCGAGCAGGGTTCCGACCAGCGCGCCGGGCAGCATGATCCACAGCACCTTCCAGTCCACCTCGCGGCGATAGACGATCAGCGCCACTGCATCCATGCAGCAAAGGATGGGGAGGACCATGCCGGTGGCCTCACGGGCGGGCATGACCAGCGCCAGCAGGGGCACGCTGATGGCCCCGACGCTGACGGCGAAATTGGATTTGGAGAGGCCGGAGAGGAAAACAGCGATCGCCGCGATGGCAATGAAAGTCGTATCGGGCATGAAGACGGATAATCCAACGGCGGGAACGGCGCTACTCGGACCGTGCCCGCGCCTCCTTGTCAATATCCCCGATCGCACTTGACCAATCCGCTTCGGATTGGCCGGTCTGCTGCCGGTCCGCTTCCATCACCGCGTCGAGCATTTCGGAGCTCTCGCGAATGAAGCCGATATAGGCATCCTGGTCGTCGCGCAGCACGAAGGAATCTTCCAGCAGCTTGTTATCGTGGCGCTCGAACGCATGTGCGACGCGCTGTGCCTGATGCGGCGCATATCCGAGCGCGACCAGCGCCTTGACGCCGAGCTGGAGCGCGGATTTGAAGGTTTCGCGTTCGATCACCACCACGCCGAGTGCCATCAAGTCCTGCGCGTGACGGCGGTCGATGGCGCGGGCGGCGACCTTGAGATGCGGAAACTGGCGCCGGATCATTTCCGCGATCAAAGTAATGCGGTCACCTCCAGCGACGGCGATGATGATCATCTCGGCCTCATCCGCCCCGGCAGCGCGGAGGATATCGAGCCGCTGCCCGTCGCCATAGAAGACTTTCACGCCGAAGCGCTTCATCAGCCTGATCTGGCTCGGATCGTCGTCGATCAGGGTCATCTCGAAGCCTTGCGCGCGCAGCAGGCGGGTGACGATCTGGCCGAAGCGCCCATAACCGAGGACGATCACCTTGTGGCCGCCGTCGATCTCGGCCGGCGACGCCTCGGGCTTGGTGTGGAGCAGGGGGGACATGAGCCGGTCGAAAGCGTAGATCAGGAACGGGGTCAGCGCCATGGAAAGGGCTACGACCACGGTGAGCAATTCCACGTCCTGGCCGGTAACGCTGCCTGAAGTGCGGGCGAATTGCAGGATGACGAAGGCGAATTCACCAGCCTGGCTGAGCAGCAAGGCCAGCAGCAGCCGATCGGCAAGCTGCATGCGAAATATGGTGCCGATGCCGAAGAGCACGATGATCTTGATCGTGACCAGCGCGACGACCAGGGCGATAACCATCAAAGGCTGGGCCACCACAATCGAAAACGCGATCGACATGCCGACGGAGATAAAGAACAGGCCGAGCAGCAAACCCTTGAAGGGTTCCAGATCGCTCTGCAGTTCGTGGCGGTATTCGCTATCGGCCAGCAGCACGCCACCCATGAAGGCGCCGAGCGCCGGCGAAAGGCCGATCCACTGCATCAGCAGCGCGGCGCCGATGACAATGCCCAGCCCCAGCGCCGTAAAGGCTTCGCGCAAGCCGGTCGCTGCCACGAAACGCATGATCGGACGGATCAGATAGCGGCCGGCGGCGATGGTGAGGGCGAAGGCGCCGACGATTTCCACGGCCGTCTGCCAGTCGACATTGGTGCTGACGGCAACCTGATCGACGGGCGCGGCGCCCTGCATGATGGCAAGGATCGGGATGGCGGCAAGGATCGGGATTACTGACACGTCCTGTACCAGCAGGATGGCGAGCGAAGCCCGCCCGGTGCGAGTCTTGGTCATGGCGCGCTGCGCCACTGTCTGCATGGCAATGGCGGTCGAGGACATGGAAAGGGCCAGCCCGACGACGAGCGCCTCCTGCCAGCGCATGCCGGTGAAGAAGAGCACGACGCCGATCACCGCCGTGGTGAACAGCAACTGCGTCAGCCCCAGCCCCATGATCGAGCGGCGCATGCGCCAGAGTTCGCGCGGCTGCAGTTCGAGCCCGATGAGGAACAGCATCATCACCACGCCGAATTCGGCGACGTTGCGAATGGTATCGCTGTCGGAGACCAGCCGGAGCCCATAGGGGCCGACCAAAACGCCCGCGCCGAGGTAGCCGAGCACGGTACCCAGGCCCGCGGCCTTCGCCAGCGGCACCAGCGCGACGGTCGCCACGAGCAGCACGAAGATGGCAAGCAGGGTGCTATTGCCCATTGGTTTGCTCCCCGGTCAGTTCAGCCAATCGCGCGGCAAGCGTTTTGGCGTGCGCGTCGAGTGCGGCCTTGCTGGCGGTGCGGGCCGCATAAAAAACCAGCGGTTCCAGCCAGGTCATGCCGCAGAACGCGGCAAACTGCTGGAAAGGTTTCATGTACTCGATCACCGGCGCGCCATGGATGCCGGTGGGCGACCAGGCGCCGCTATCGGAAGCCGTGGTCATCGACAGCAGCAGCGACTTGCCGGCGACCTTTCGGTCGTCGGGCCCATAGGCCCAGCCGGCGGTAAAGGTGCGGTCCATCCACTCCTTGAGCAGCCCGGGGCCACCATACCAGAAAATCGGCATCTGGATAACGATGGCGCAGGCGGGTGCGATGCGGCGCTTTTCGGCAAAACCGTCGACGAACAGGTCGGGATATTCGCTGTAAAGATCGAGCGTTGTCACGCCGGGCACGCCAGTGCCAGCGGCCGCGAGCGCCTTATTGGCGCGCGACGATGTCAGATCGGGATGGGCAAGGACGAAAAGGACGGGATTGGTCATCATCAACGCTATGGTGGGCGTCGATGATGACCTGAGATTCCAGCGGGTTCAAGCGCCTGCGCGAAACTAGTTGTCGCTGTCGTCCTTGAGCGACTTGAGCTTGGCGAACACCGAGTCCGCGTCAATGGCTTCTTCGCGCTCCGGGTGCCGTTGGCGTTCTTCCTCGGTCTGCGGGGCGCGCGAGCGTCCGCCGGCCGAAGCCATCGCTTCTTCGGCGGTGAGGAGCATGGTGCCCTCATCGGCCTCGTCCGGCATCGCGGCGCCCTTGGAGGCGCGCTTGACCTCGAGGTCGAGGTCGATCTGCGAGCAGAGGCCCAGCGTAACCGGGTCCATCATCGCCAGATTTGCGGTGTTCCAGTGGCTGCCTTCGCGCACGGCTTCAATGGTGGTCTTGGTGGTGCCGACCAGCCGCATGATCTGGGCGTCCTTCAGCTCGGGATGGCTGCGCAGCAGCCACTTGATAGCGTTGGGACGTTCGTTGCGGCGCGAAATCGGGGTATAGCGCGGGCCCTTGCGCTTGGCAGCGGCGACACGCACCTTCGGTTCGCTCAGCTTCATCCGGTAATTGGGATCGGCCTCAGCCCTGGCGATCTCCTCACGGGTCAGCTGACCATTTTGAATTGGATTGACGCCCATGATGCCGCCGGCGACGTCGCCATCGGCAATGCCTTGTACTTCCAGCGGATGCAGGGTGCAAAAGGCAGCGATCTGTTCAAACGACAGCGCGGTGTTATCGACGAGCCAGACTGCGGTTGCTTTGGGCATCAAAAGCGGGGTGGCCATGCTAAATCTCTCTCTCAGGCGCGGCCCGGGAGCTTCCGGTCCGCTCCGCCTCTTTGCTTCATGCTGAGGGGGAACTGCCGGAATATAAGTATTTTGTTAAGCGTGTGCAATGGGCTTGTCGGCGTTGTTAGCCTGTCCGAACGCCGTCACCAGCACGATCTTGCCGAAATGTTCGCGTTGCTCCATCGCCCGATGCGCGTCCGCCGCCGCCTCGAGCGGGAAAGTGCGGATGCGCGGCAGCCCGATGCGGCCTTGCGCAAACGCCGGCCAGATCTTCTGCCTGAGGCTCTGCGCGATAGCGGCCTTGGTGGTGCTCGATTGCGGGCGCAGGGTCGAGCCGATCAGGGTCAGCGCCCGGCCCATGAACTGGCCGATGGAAATCTCGGCCTTGTCGCCGCCCAGCCCCGCCAATTGGACAATAGCGCCGAAGCGGGCGGAGGCCGCAATATTGCGCGCCAGCATGTCGCCCCCGGCTATGTTGACGACGCGGTCGGCGCCCTTGCCTTCGGTCAGGGCGAGGGTGCCGGCGACGAAATCATCCTTGCTGTGGTCGATCACCAGTTCAACGCCCAGCGAGCGGACATAGGCCGCCTTCTGCTCCGTCGAAACCACCGCGATCGGCTCTGCCCCTAGCGCCCGTGAAATCAGGACGGCGGCCCCTCCGATTCCTCCGGCCGCGCCATGGATCAAAACCGTCATGCCCGGTTCGAGCCCGGCGCGCATCACCAGGGTCTGCTCGATGGTGAAAAACGTCTCCGGCAACGCCGCGCCGGAGATCAGGTCGACCCCTTCAGGCAGCGGTAGTACCTGGCCGGCGGGCACGGCGACGAATTCCGCATAGCCGCCGCCATTGCAGAGCGCCACGACGCGGTCGCCGACTGCCACATCGATGACACCCGGCCCCAGCTTTGCGACGATGCCGGAAACTTCGAGCCCCGGTAGCAGGGAATGGCCGCGCGGCGGATCGTATTTGCCTTGCCGCTGCAGCAGGTCGGGATAATTGACGCCCGCCGCTGCCACCCGGATCAACACCTCGCCTTCGGCCGGTTCAGGCACCGGAGCGTGCTGCGGCAAAAGCACCTCGGGGCCGCCCGGCGTGGAAATCGTGATGACGGTCATTTCTGCGGGGACGGTCATGGCCTCAGTTTGAGCGGCCCCCGCTTGCGCCACAAGGGGAGAAGGGTAGATTCCTCTTCAAAACATACGGAGCGACGCCATGGATGACGACCAGATCAGGAAGCCCCCCGCACACACTGTCGGGATGGGGCTCGATACGATGTCGGTGGACGAACTCAAATCGCGCATTTCCCTGCTGGAGACGGAAATCGTGCGGCTACGGCTGGCTATCGAAGCCCGGGAAAAGACCCGTTCGGCGGCGGAGCAATTGTTCAGGATCTAGGCTTCCGCTGCGAAAAAATTCGGTAGGGTTAAGAAACTCGTGCCTGTTAAGCTTCAATTAAGGGGTTTGCGTTAACTTAAACATATCCAGTCTTTCTGGATTTTTCAGAGTGGTTTCGCCCTCTGTTTGACGCCTCCCTGTTAACTTTCGAGAGCCGTTTCGACGGCTCTTTTTCTTTTTGTGCGCCCGAATGCTTGCGTCGGCGTGCCTCGTTAGCAACTTTCAAGCTCACCTATCCGTCAGGGATGACGCAGGCCCTGATTGCGCCTATAGTCCAAGCGTTGGGGAATATGCGACGGGCGCTTCGTGAACGATAAACCAGAAAACGCTGCTGCTATTGCCATCGGCCCGCGGATTGTCGCGTCCGGCGGCTTCAATGCGCTCTATCGCGAGGGCATGGGCCTGATCGAAGACGTCGCCAGCTATCTCGACGGCGAGGGCCGCTCGCAGAGCCGTGCCCTGCCGCGCGAAGCGTCATTCCTCTACGCCACCGAATCCATGCGCCTGACGACCCGGTTGATGCAACTTGCCTCGTGGCTGTTGCTGCAGCGGGCGGTGAACGAAGGCGAACTGACTGCGGAAAGCGCGCGGTCGGAAAAGGAAAAGGTGCAGTTTTCCGCCAGCCCCTCGGAGCGCGGCGGCCCCGGATTTTCCGACCTGCCCGATCGGCTCAAGGACTATATCGGTAAGGGCGATCGCCTGTTCGACCGGGTGATGCAGTTCGACAAACTCGAACGCGGCAAGATGCCCGAACGCGACGCCGGCGCCGCCAATGACGTGGCCGATCAACTCTCGAGGCTAAAGGCAGCGTTCGGCCGGCAGGAGTAGGCTAGCAGTTCCGAGGCGAGCCTTGAGGTTGCCTCCGCGACCGAAATCTCTCCCGATCCCATCATCGACGCGGTCCTAGCCTTCAATAGGACTGCCGCGCCCGCTCCATGCCGCCATCCCACCATTCGTCACCCTCGCGCACGACGCGAGGGCCCAGACTGCATGCGGGGGTGATTGTCACAAGCCTGGGTCCTCGGGTTAAGCCCGAGGATGACAAATGAGGGTGGAATCGACGTTGCAGCCAGACCGAGCGACCCGCTCGTGCGCGGCAAGAGCCTCATACCCCCACCCTTGATCCCTCCCCACAAGGGGAAGGAAACACTGCGGCAGCGGCTCTTTCGCTCCGTCCCCCTTGTGGGGAGGGGAGCCGGCAGGCAAGCGTGGGGGGCGCTTGCGCAGCGTCAGAATTGAAGAAGCCGCCCAGCCTCTCACACCCCAAAAAGCAAAATGCCCGGGACGGGCCCGGGCATTGCACAATTCGATGCAGTCGTACGGCTTAGGCGCCGAGCATGCCCTTGAAGCGTTCCTTGAAGCGCGAGACGCGGCCGCCGCGGTCCATCAGTTGGCCCGTGCCGCCGGTCCAAGCCGGGTGGGTCTTGGAGTCGATATCGAGCTGCAGGGTGTCGCCCGCTGAACCATAGGTCGAGCGGGTCTCGTACTTGGTGCCGTCGGTGGTGATGACGGTGATCAGGTGGTAGTCCGGATGGATGTCTTTTTTCATTGGGTAACCCTCAAATCAAAACGGGCGCCGGGCGCCCGGAGAGCCGAAATTTGCTGTTTGCTGCTACATGAGGAGCCCTGAAAATCGGCATCGCCGTTTCAAGATCATGCTTTGGCGGGGTTTCTATACAAAGACGGGGCTTCCCGCAAGGCCTTGTGCGCCAAAGCGCCAGCCGGCACGAACGGGAGGGGGCAAACAGCCAATTTGGGTTGCAGCGCAGCACCTTCCTGCCTATGTAGGGCACACTTTGAGAATGGGTCCACGCAATTTGAGGGAACCGGCCAGACGCGGTTCGGCCAAGGCCAAGGCGTCGGGCGATAAGCCCGTGTCGTCGCTGCAATCATTGCGGCGGCTGCTGCCGTTTATCCTGCGCTATCCGTGGCGGTTGGCGCTGACGCTGGTGTTCCTCTTGATCAGCGCGCTTTCGTCGCTGATCATTCCTTCGCTTGCGGGCGGGGTGATTGACAACGGCTTCACCACCAAGAACCTCAGCATGGTCACCTCCTATGGCTGGCTGATCGTGGCTGCCGCGGCGGTGATGGGCGCGGCGGCGGGCGCGCGATTCTACTTCACCTCCATCCTTGGCGAGCGCATCCTCACCGATCTGCGTACCTCGGTCTTCGAGCACATCCTGACGCTGGATTCGGTGTTCTTCGATACGCATCGGGTCGGCGAATTGACCTCGCGCCTCAATGGCGATGTCGGCGCCATCCGCAATGCTATTGGATCGACCCTGTCGATGACGCTGCGTGGCCTCATCACTATCGCCGGCGCGGTGACGCTGATGTTCATCACCAGCCCGTGGATGACGCTCGCTATCATCTTCGTTGCGCCGATGCTGATCATTCCAATGATCGCGGTCAGCAAGCGGCTGCGCCCGATGTCACGGCGCTCGACCGATGCGCTCGCCGACATGTCGGCGATGTCGAACGAGGCCCTGGGGGCGACCCGGACCATCAAGTCATTCGTGCAGGAACCGGTGCAGTCGCGGGCCTACGGCGAGCGAGCCGAGGATAGCTATTCGGCCGAAGTGACCCGGCTGATGGCGCGGTCCGCGCTGGTCGCGGTGACCATGTTCGTCTCCACGGCGGCGCTGGTCGTGCTGGTGTGGTGGGGCGCCAAATCGGTGTTCGACGGCACCGTCACCGGCGGCCAATTGGCGCAGTTCATGATCTATGCGCTGATGGCGACCAATGCGCTGGGCTCGCTCTCCGAAATCTGGGGCACGCTGCAGACGGTGGCCGGCTCCACCGAGCGACTGGTCGAAATCCTCGACACGCATCCGACGCTGACGCCGCCGGCCAACCCGCTAGCATTTCCCGAACCGACGCTGGGCACGGTCTCGTTCGAAAACGTCGATTTCGCCTACGCGACGCGCGACAACGACACGGTGCTGAAGCAGGTCAGCTTCACCGTCAATCGCGGCGAGACGGTTGCATTGGTTGGGGAATCCGGGGCGGGCAAGTCCACCAGCTTCGCGCTGGTGCAGCGGTTCTATGACGTCACCAACGGTTCGATCAAGGTCGATGGGCTCGACGTGCGCTCGGTGGTCCCAGCCGAACTGCGCCGGCGCTTTGCCTATGTCGAGCAGGAGCCGACGATCTTTGCCGGCACCATCGCCGACAACATCCGCTTCGGCCGGCCCGATGCGACCGACGCTGAAATCCAGGCGGCGTCGGAGGCGGCGCTGGTGCACGGGTTCGTCATGGAGCTCGAGAACGGCTATGACTCGATCGTGGGC
>JAQGKB010000221.1 GCA_028290345.1 Hyphomicrobiales bacterium
AAGACCCTCGGCGGCCTGGCGGGCGGGGCCGGCGCCCTGGTGGTGGCCGCACTTTCGGGCATCGCCGATGTCGATGCGGTGACTATCTCCATGGCCCGGCTCGGCACAGGTGGCATCGGCCTCGATACCGCCGTGCAGGCCATCCTGATCGCGGTCGGGGTCAATACAGCCGCGAAAGCCGTGATGGCCGGCTGGGTTGGCGGGCTGCGCCTCGGCGCCTATGTCGGCGCCGCCAGTCTGGTGGCCATCGGCGCCGGCGGCGCGGCAAGCCTCGTCCCACTCAAGTTTCCGTAGCGCCCGGCGCCGGCAATTGCCTGCGATTATTGTGTCGGCTACTGTCATTGACAGTCGAGCGGAACGTGTTATGCCTCGATTTCGCCGCCGGAGCACCTTCCACTGGCGTTCTCCAACCCCCGTCGATCGATAAAGAAGCGGATTTCCCATGACCGATCAGTTGACCCCGAACGATATGGCCAATGCCATCCGCTCTCTTGCGATGGATGCTGTTGAAAAGGCCAATTCCGGCCACCCGGGCCTGCCCATGGGTGCCGCCGATATCGCCGTGGCGCTGTTCACCAAAGTCATGAAATTCGACGCCGCCGATCCGAAATGGCCTGATCGCGACCGTTTCGTGCTCTCGGCCGGCCACGGCTCCATGCTGCTCTATTCGGCGCTCTACCTCCTCGGCTACGAGGATATGACCATCGATCAGATCAAAAATTTCCGTCAGCTCAATTCCAAGACGCCCGGCCATCCCGAGCACGGCTTTGCCGCCGGCGTTGAGGCAACGACCGGTCCGCTCGGCCAGGGCATCGCCAATGGCGTCGGCATGGCCGTCGCCGAGGCGCATCTGGCCGCCGAGTTCGGCTCCGATCTGGTCGATCACCACACCTGGGTTCTGGCGGGCGACGGCTGCCTGATGGAAGGCATCTCGCAGGAAGCCATCGCGCTGGCGGGCCACCTCAAGCTCAATAAGCTCACCATCATCTGGGACGACAACCACGTCACCCTCGACGGCAAGCTCGATGACGAGGATTCGACCGACCAGCATGAGCGTTTCCGCGCCGCCGGTTGGCACACCATTGCCGTCGATGGCCACGATCAGGCGGCCGTGGAAAAGGCCCTGCTCGAGGCCAAGGCTTCCGACAAGCCGACCATGATTGCGGCGCGCACCACCATCGGGTTCGGCGCGCCCACCAAGGCGGGCACCTCCAAAGTCCACGGCTCCCCGCTCGGCGCCGAGGAACTTGCCGGCGCCAAGAAGGCCCTGGGCATCACCTATCCCGCTTTCGTTGTTCCCAACCAGATCATCGACGCCTGGCGCGCCGCCGGCGGCCGCGGCGCCCCGGTGCGGGCCGAGTGGCAGAACCGCGTCACCGCCTCGGCCAAACGTAGCGAGTTCGAGCGGCGCCAGGCGGCGGGCGTGCCGGCCGGCTACGCCGAAGCCGTCGATGCACTGAAGCAGAAGATCGCGGCGGACAAGCCCAAGATTGCCACGCGAAAAGCTTCGCAGAACGCGCTTGAAGTGATCAACGGCATATTGCCGGGTACTTTTGGCGGTTCGGCTGATCTGACGAGCTCCAATTTCACCAACACCTCGCAGACCCTTCCCTTCACCGCCAGCGACCGCAGCGGCCGCTACATGCGCTACGGGGTGCGCGAGCACGCGATGGCCGCCACCATGAACGGCATCGCGCTGCACGGCGGCATGCTGCCCTATGGCGGCACGTTCCTGACCTTCACCGACTACGCGCGGCCCTCGATCCGGCTGTCGGCGCTGATGCGGCAGCGGGTGATCTACGTGATGACCCACGACTCGATCGGTCTTGGCGAGGATGGCCCAACCCATCAGCCGGTCGAGCATCTCTCCTCGTTGCGCACCATTCCCGACCTGCAGGTATTGCGGCCGGCCGATGCGACCGAAACGCTCGAATGCTGGGAAATCGCCATCGCTTCGAAGGAGAACCCCTCGATCCTGGCGCTGTCGCGGCAGAACCTGCCGGCGCTGCGCACCGAATACGTCAAGGAAAACCTCTCGGCCAAGGGCGCCTACACCATTGCCGGCGACAAGGCGGCCGATGTGGTGATCTATGCCACCGGTTCGGAAGTCGCCATCGCCGTCGACGGCATGAAGCTTCTTGCCGCGCAAGGCATTCCGGCGCGTGTCGTCTCGGTGCCCTCGGTGGAGCTCTTCTACCAGCAGTCCGACGCTTATCGCGCCGAAGTCATCGGCAAGCCCCGCGCGGTGGTGGCTGTCGAGGCCGGCGTCCGCATGAGCTGGGACCGCCTGCTCGGCGAAAAGGGCCGCTTTGTCGGCATGCACTCGTTCGGCGCTTCCGCCCCGATCGAGGCGCTCTACGAGCACTTCGGCATTACGCCCAAAGCCGTTGTTGAAGCCGTCACGGCGCAGTTGTAAGAGAACCCCGACTTTCTCCCCCGTTTGCCCCTAAGGAGCCAATTATGGCAGTTCGCGTCGCGATCAACGGATTTGGCCGCATCGGCCGCAATGTCCTGCGCGCCATCATCGAGTCCGGCCGTACCGATATCGAGGTCGTCGCCATCAACGATCTCGGCCCGGTCGAGACCAATGCCCACCTCATCCGCTTCGACTCCGTGCACGGCCGTTTCCCCGGCACCGTGACCGTCGACGGCGATACCATCGACGTGGGTCGTGGCCCGATCAAGGTGACCGCAGTACGCAACCCGGCCGAACTGCCGCACGCCGCCATGGGCGTCGACATCGTGCTCGAATGCACCGGCATCTTCACCGCCCGCGACAAGGCCGCGGCGCACCTGCAGGCCGGTGCCAAGAAGGTTTTGGTCTCGGCTCCGTCCGAAGGCGCCGATTTGACGGTGGTCTATGGCGTCAATGATCACAAGATCGGCAAGGAGCACATCATCGTCTCCAACGCCTCGTGCACCACCAACTGCGTCACCCCGCTCGCCTACGTGCTCAACGAAACCGTCGGCATCGAAAAGGGGATGATGACCACCATCCACTCCTATACCGGTGACCAGCCGACGCTCGACACCATGCACAAGGATCTCTACCGCGGCCGCGCCGCGGCCCTGAGCCAGATCCCGACTTCGACCGGCGCCGCCAAGGCCGTGGGCCTCGTGCTCCCGGAACTTAAGGGCAAGCTCGACGGCATCTCGGTGCGCGTGCCGACCCCGAACGTGTCGCTCGTCGACCTGAAATTCATCGCCAAGCGCAACACCACCGCCGAGGAAGTCAACGCGGTACTGAAGGCCGCGGCCGACGGCAAGCTCAAGGGCATTTTGTCCTACACGGTGCACCCCAACGTCTCGATCGACTTCAACCACGACCCGCACTCCTCGACCGTGGCCCTCGACCAGACCAAGGTGATGGACGGCAACTTCGTCGCCGTGCTCGCCTGGTACGACAACGAATGGGGTTTTTCCAACCGCATGTGCGACACGGCGGTCGCACTGGGCAAGACGCTGTAACTCTCCCCCGCTCCGTCATTGCCCGGTTCATCCGGGCAATCCAGAGCCCGGAACTCGACCAAGCCGGCCTGGATCACCCGGATAAACCGGGTGATGACGGTTTAAGTTTTGAGGTCTGATGAATGGCCGTGGTCATTCCCCCACCGCTCGTCACCCTCGGGCTTGACCCGAGGGCCCAGACTGCGGGCGGTGGTGCTCTCCACAAGCCTGGGTCCTCGTGTCGAGCACGAGGATGACGAATGAGGGGGAAGTGCTCTCCCCCATGCCCCATGAAGACCTCATGGTGAGGTGCGAGCCCTTGCGAGCCTCGAACCACGAGGTCTGGGCTCCCCATCCTCGCCGCAAGAGCTCCCACCTCACCATGTAGCGCAAGCTGCGCCTCCTCCCCAACCCTCCGCCTTGTGGCAGGGGGTACGCCCCACGCTCCGCCCATTTTGGCCACTTTTCACCTCTAACCGGGCCCCCCTCTCAAACACGGAGCCCGCCATGCTCACACGAACCGTCCGGTGGCGCAGCCTGCAAAGCCCCAGCCTCGAGCATTGCAGCATCGCCGAAACCGCAACTGGCATCACTGCCACCAGCGTCATCATCGGCGAGCGCGAGGGCAGTGCGTATGGCGCGTTCTATGAAGCCCGGCTCGATAGCCAGTGGCTGTGCCGCTCCCTCGCCATCGAGCGCACCGACGGCGCCGGCCTGCGGCTGGCCTCGGACGGCAACGGCCGCTGGACCCGCGACGGCACGCCCGTGCCCGAACTCGACGGCTGCATCGATATCGACCTGTCGGTCTCGCCCTTCACCAACTCCCTGCCGATCCGCCGGACCGTCTTCACCGCCGGCCAACCCATCGCCTTCCGCATGGCCTGGATCCCGTTCGAAACCCTGCAGCCGCAGCTCGACGAGCAGATCTACACCTGGCTCGGCGGCAACACCTACCGCTACCAAGCCGCCGACGGCTCGTTCGATGCCGAACTCACTGTGGATGGCGACGGGCTCGTGCTATCGTACCCACCGCTGTTCGAACGGATCGGCGAGCTGGTCGACGCCCTGCCGCTGTCGTCGAACGATTACAAATCGCGCCTATGATCGTCCTACGCGATTCGATCCTTGCCTTTCGGAGGGGTAAAACGATGCTTCGTACCGGCCTTGCGATGCGAAAGCTCCAGAGCCTGCTCGTTGCAGGCAATATCTGCGGCAGCCTGATCTATGGCTGGCAGCACGCCGGCTGGTGGCTCATCGTGCCGCCGCTGGCCTTTTCCACCCTCATCCTCGCCGAGGACCGCCAGATCCGCATCCGCCGCAGTTTCGGCCAGGTGATTTCCAGCGGCCACGGCCGCCATATCCTCGGCTCGAACCTCGCGGTTCTGGTCTGGAATACTGCGCTGAATAGTGCCATTTTCGCCGCAACGGGAATGGCTGCCGCACTCCTCGCCTAAGCCAGCCCAACGCTTCACACCCACCCCCTTGCGGCTCCATCCGGGGCCGCTTGGTGTTTTGTTCATTTTGCCAACCAGAACAGGTCCTCATGGCCAGCGCCTTCAAAACTCTCAGCGATCTCGATCTTTCCGGCAAGCGCGTGCTGCTGCGCGCCGATCTCAACGTGCCGGTTGCCGATGGCAAGGTCACCGATGCCACCCGCATCGAGCGCCTGGTTCCCACCATCCGCGAGATCGTCAAGGTCGATGGCAAGGCGATCCTGCTCTCCCATTTCGGCCGCCCCAAGGGCAAGGTCGATGAAGCCTTCTCGCTCGAGATCGTCTGCCCTACCCTCGCCGAGATCACTGGCCATCCGGTCGGGTTCGTGAAGACCGACTGGATTGACGTTTCCGACGCCAAGCGCGCCATCGAAGAGGCCCCGGCCGGCAGCGTGCTGGTGCTGGAAAACACCCGCTTCCATCCGGGCGAAGAAGCCAACGATATCGAATTGGCCAAGCGCATGGCCTCGCTTGGCGACGTCTATGTCAACGACGCCTTCTCCGCCGCCCATCGCGCCCACGCCTCCACCGAAGCCCTCGCGCACCTGCTCCCCGCCGCCGCGGGCCTTGCCATGCAGGCTGAACTGGAAGCGCTGGAAAAGGGTCTCGGCAATCCGGAAAAGCCGGTGATCGCCATCGTCGGCGGCGCAAAGGTCTCGTCCAAGATCGATCTCCTGGAAAACCTCGTCACCAAGGTCGACGCGCTGGTCATCGGCGGCGGCATGGCCAACACGTTCCTCCATGCGCTCGGGCTCGAGATCGGCAAGTCGCTGGCCGAAAAGGACCTCGCCGAAACCGCCATCCGCATCATGGAAACGGCCAACAAGTCCCATTGCGCCATTGTCCTGCCGGTCGATGGCACTGTCGCGTGGCAATTTGCCGCCAACGCGCCGAACCGCACCTACGGCATGGATGCCATGGACCCCACCGGCATGATCCTCGACGTCGGTCCGCAATCGGTCGATCGCATCAACGGCGCCATCGATGAAGCCAAGACCCTGGACTGGAACGGTCCTCTCGGCGCCTTCGAAATGACCCCGTTCGATGCTGCTACCGTCGCGGTCGCCAAGCACGCCGCGGCCCGCACCAAGGCCGGCAAGCTGGTCTCGGTCGCCGGTGGCGGCGACACGGTTGCCGCCCTCGCCCATGCCGGCGTGAAAGACAAGTTCACCTATGTTTCGACTGCCGGCGGCGCCTTCCTCGAGTGGATGGAAGGCAAGCCCCTGCCCGGCGTGGAGGCCTTGAAACAGGGCTGACCGCGCCTTTGTGGGTCGCACTCACCCGAATGTCTAATCGAGGAAGCCGTCCTGCCCCCCTATAATTTCGGCGTAACGAAATAGGACGGGAACAAGCATGGCTTCGCTCAACGCAATTGCCCAGAAACTCGTGCGGTCGGGAAAAGGCATCCTGGCCGCCGACGAGTCCGAACCGACCATCGCCCGGCGCTTTTCCGCCATCGGACTGACCTCCACCGAAACGCTGCGGCGCGACTATCGCGAAATGCTGTTCGGCACCGAAGAGGCGATGCACTCCTTCATCTCGGGCGTGATCCTGACCGAAGAAACCCTCGAGCAGAAGGCCGCCGACGGCACCCCATTCCGCGAACTGCTCAAATCCTATGATGTCATTCCGGGCATCAAGGTCGATAAGGGCGCCTTTCCGCTGCCCGGCAACAATGGTGAAAAG
>JAQGKB010000135.1 GCA_028290345.1 Hyphomicrobiales bacterium
TTGGCGATACCTCGGACGCCGGCGACGCGCTTCACGGCGGATTCAGCTTCCCATTTCTGGTTGAAGTTCCGCACAAAGCCCGTGAGCGTCACCACGCCTTGGCGCACGTTGGGAACGATATGCGCGCCGGTGAGCTCGGGGTCCCATTTCAGCTCGGCTTCGACTTCTTGGGCGATTTCACGATCGGGCATTTCGTCGGGCTCTACCAATTCATCACTCATCAAAACAGTAGCCAAGGCCGGATGCGGAGCCTTGACGCCCGTCAGATTCTTGGAGCGAGGCCTCGCGCTGGGCAGGCGGCCGCTGCTGCATCTACGGCGAAATGGCGATCTGGTTATTCACCTTGGTGATGCCCGGTGCCCGCCAGGCGGTCCGTTCCGCCTCCTGCCGCTCGGCCCAGGACTTTACCTTGCCTCGGAGCGTTACCTCGCTGCCATTGACCTCGACGGTGATGCTGCTCGCGTCGACTTCGGCGCTGCGCCTGAAGGCTTCCTCGATCTTGCTCTTGAGTTCGGTCGGGGAAACGCTCGGCTGAAGGGCGATCAAATTGGTGACCCCTTTCACGCCCTTGATGTGGCGTACCGCGTGTTCGGCCCGCGCCCGCTGGAATTCCCATTCCACCCTGCCCTCGAGCGTCACCCAACCGGATTTGACCACCACCTTGATGTTCTCGGACGAGTAAGGAAGGTTGGTTTTCAAGGCGGTAACGGCATCGCGGGCAATCTCCGGGTCGGGACGTTCGTCGCCCACCGGCAGTTGCACCTCGATATCATTGGCGATACCGCGCACGCCATCCACGCGCTTAACCGCCTTCTCGGCTTCCCACTTCTGGGCGTAGCTGCGTACGAACCCGGTGAGGGTCACCACCCCGTCCTTGACCGCCACGGCAATATCGGCGGCGTTGATATCAGGATCCCACATCAACTCGGCTTCGATATCGCGCTTGAGTTCGCTGTCGGACTTCATGTTACTTCTCCTCGATGTTCGGGATAGCCCGCGCAGGCATGCGCGCGACTTGTACCGAACCTAATTTGACGGGGCGAAATCGGCATTGACCGCCGTCAGTTTCGTTCTTCGGCGGCCAAGCGCGGGCGACAAAAAGAACCCACCGCCCGAGGCCGTGGGAGTTGCGACGACAGCCGAAGGAGGATTTCAGGTCGTCTTTACGGGAACGCGTCGAACTTCAGCTTGCGCCTCTGCCGTTCTCGGCAGAACCACCGTCAGCACGACGAGGTTCCTCAGCGGTCCAAAGGCGCGGTGCCTTCCAGCCAGGGGTCCCGCGGGACGACGGGCACGTCATCCACAGTCCTGGTCAGCAGCATCTCGTGCACCCGGACGGCTTCGGCGTGATGCCCGTTTAGGATATCAATCGCCTTCGTCTCATCCTCAGGTGACCGAATCCTGACCCACACGAGGATGCCGCCCAGGTCGGCGATGTCTGCACGTTTCCGTCGCCAATACTGTCCGATGACGGCATATGCGACGAGACCGGCCAGGGCGGCGAAAACCACCGCTGTGATGAGCGAATTGAGGAAACCGGCACCAAGGCTTACAGCCACCAATGCGGTGCTGATGCCAACGAGATAGCAGACAATAGCGGTCCACGACATTGTCAGCAGGGCAAAGTCATCCTTGAGAATCACGGGTTGCCGCGGCGCATGCGGAACGTCTGCCAGATCCTCGATGGGCGGAATCTTGTCGCCGAAACGCCTGCGCAGCGCTTCGGCTGGTCCCAGCAAATCGATGTCGGCCCGATCAAATCCCGCCTTCAGCAGGTCGTCCAGTGCCGCGTCGAGGTTCTGCATGGTGCGAAAGACGCCCGCTACTTCCCGCACCCGCCGTGCATCCAGCACATCGTCTTCGAGTTCCTGGTCGAGGGTCATCTAGCACCTCGCGCATTGCCGCGCATTGCATTGACCTGCAAGAATGTGCCGCTGCGCCTTGCCCGACCCTGATATCCAACAATTCCCCGCTGTTTTTCTTGATGCACCCGCAATTTTTTTTGGCCTGCAACGACCTGCCCTAATTACGCATTTTAGCTTTTTGGCCTGACCACCGGCTCTTGGCCTTCTGAGCCAAGCAACCTCCGCGCCGGTCGGGTGTTGACGCATAGCGATGGCTCATCGCTCATTCTTCCAGGACTGGCCAATGGCGGTTATTGACCGACTGTCCGACCCAGACGAACTGCAACGTTCCATTCGAGATCTCGCGGCCCTGTCGGCCCTGCCGGCAGCTTGGGCTGGGCTGTCCTCAGAGGAAATTTGTGAAAGCATGGCGCGTACACTGCTCGCGATGCTGGACGCCGAGTTGGTGCTGGTGACCATGGGCGGCGCCGGAATTACCGCCGCCCACACTCGCCTCGGGTCCGCACGGGGAATGCTGCAGCCTCTAAAGCAGGTGCTCCGCCCGTGGCTCGAGGAACGCTCGCCCGACAGATCCAGTTTGATCCCCAATCCCTTCGGTAGCGGCGATCTCAAGATCGTTGCGACCCCGATTGGATTTCGTGAGCGTGCCGCCATCGTGGTGGGAGTCGGTGACCGCCGGTTTCCGAGCAGCCACCAGCAGCTTTTGCTCAATTTCATTGCCAACCAGACTGCCACGGCCTTGCATTTCTGGCAGATCGAAGACGAGCAGCGACGCTATCAGAACCTCGTCGAGCGTTCTTCCGACTTCATTGGCCTGGCCGACCTCGACGGCCAGGTGCAATTTGTGAATACGGCCGGACTCGGCATCGTCGGCCTGTCAAAGCTCGAAGACGCTCTCGGTCGACACGTTCTCGAATTCGTCGCCGACGAGGACCAGGAGCGGGTCCGCGAAGAGCTTTGGCCATTGGCAATGGCCCGCGGCCGGTGGACCGGCGAAATTGCCTTCCGAAACTTCAACGGCGGGCCATCGATCCCGCTTCTGGTGGAATGGTTCATGCTCAACGACTATCGTACCGGAGAGCAATCCTACATGGCGACGGTCAGCCGCGACCTGAGCCTGCAGAAGCGCTCGGAGCGGGAACTGCAGCGGCTGAACAACTCTCACAATCGTTCGTCGATTTCCGAAGTCGAAATCACGGCCGCCGCCGCCCAGATCACCCAACTCACACCGCGGGAGCGCGAAGTGCTGTCAGCTCTTGCCGCAGGTCGCTCGCAAAAACTCATCGCCCACGATCTGGGCATCAGCGTCCGAACGGTGGAAGTGCATCGCTCCCGCATGCTGCAAAGGCTGGGCACGCGCCATTTGGCGCACGCCATCCGCCTGTCGATAGTGGCCGCGCTCGATACATCGGCGCTCAATACATAATAGTGGCGTGACATAGTGGCGAGCGCGGCCAATGGCTTAGCCCCGGGCCTTGCCCGTGATGCCAATTGTACGCGGGCCCGCCAGTTCAATCACTCCCGCGCTTTGCAAGTCAGTGATGGACCGACTGACGGTCTCGACCGAGATGCCGAGCTGATCGGCGATATCGTAGCGCGACATCGGCAGATAGGTTGTGTCCTCCTCGCCCGAGGGGTGCCGACCGATCATATAGAAGAGGAAGGCACGAACCTTCTCCGTCGCCGTCATGGTGCTGACCAGCAGCATCTGTTCCTGCAGGCGAGCAACCGTGCTGGACAGCCGGTCGCGCAATTCGCGGGCGACGCGTGGATCGCTGTTGGCGAGTGCGTCGAGTTGCATTCCCGGATAACGAGCAACGATCGTGCCGTCGGTAATTGCCTGGACCGCAAAGCGGGCATGCTTGTCAGGCCCATAGCCAAAAAAATCGCCTGGTAGCAGGATGTCGACAATCTGCCGCCGCCCTTCGGGGCTGATCGTGAATTGCCTTGCGGCGCCGGAAATCACACAAAACCAGCTATCGCCTTCACTGTTCTGTTCGATGATGGTTTGTTCCCGCCGCACTGGGCGGACCGTGGCGATCGGCTGCAGCGCCGCTGGCGCAAAGGCAGACTGGATATGTGGCAGGA
>JAQGKB010000238.1 GCA_028290345.1 Hyphomicrobiales bacterium
AGCTGTCGAGGTAGGGATAGTCCGCCATGGACTTGCCCTCGCGCAGCATGCCCAGCATTTCGATCATGCCGATATTTATGTTGCGCGGGAGCGAGGCCACTTGCGCGGTGGTAAGGATGTTCCGCAATTGCTCGACGGCGCGGGCCGCGCCGCCGCCGCCATAGCCGAGGAACGTCGCCGGCTTGCGGTTGATCTCGGACCAAAGATAATCCAGGGCATTCTTCAGCACGGCCGGAATGCTGTGGTTGTATTCCGCGGTGACGAAGATGTAGCCGTCGAGGCTGGCGATCTTTTCGCCCCAGCGCAGTGCGACTTCGTTCTGCGGCGGCGCAACGTGCAGCGGCACCTTTTCCTCGAAGAATGGCATCGGATAGTCGCGGAGATCGACGATCTCGAAATCGGCGTCATCGCGCTGTTTGGCGAGATTGAATAGCCAGTTCGTCGGGACATCGGCGAACCGACCGGGCCGGGTCGTGCTGATGATGATGCCGATTTTGGGTCGTTTTTGCATAGTCGTTTTCCTGGTCACTTACGATTGGTAAGCCACCATGTAGTGGTAACCGCATTGGGCGCAAGATCGCACTTTTTCCGCAGTGACTTACCCAGGAGTAAGTGAGGGCGCGGCTTAATCGTCGACGACGGCGCTATCCTCGGGGGATAGCTCCTGGAGTCGCTCGCGCGCCGCTTCGATGTCGGTCTGGTTCTCGATCACCCACTGACCGATCGGGGCCAGCGCAAGCTTGAGCGAGCGTCCGCGCTCGGAGAGTTCGTATTCGACCCGCGGCGGAATCGTGGGGTAGACCGTCCGGATCAGGATCCCGTCGTGCTCGAGATTTCGCAGGGTTACGGTCAACATGCGCTCGGAGATGCCATTGATCGCCCGGTGCAATTCGGTGAAACGCATCTGCCGGTCGCCGAGCACCATCAGAAGCAGGATTGACCATTTGTCACCGACCCGCGCCAGGATGTCTGCCGCCCGGCGGCAATCAGCGGGAAGTTGTTGTGGTTTAGTGCTCATGCGGCAAACATAGGATCGATCACGTTGTGAATAAAGAGCGGGCACATCGATCTTCGCACGGGGCCGGCGGACCACAGCGCTCTGCCTGCTCGCAGCTGCGCGGCAACGATCATTTGCAGGTCCGTCATTTGTCCCGGCGGAGATCATCGTTGTCGACGGCGGGCTGATCGAACTGGCGGACGGCGCCTGCGGCGTGCCGGGACGGGAAGACAAGCGGCTAATCGCCCAAGCAGTGCCGCAGGTCGCCAATATCCACCTGGTCTCGAAGTCGGATCAGCCGCTGTCCTGATCGAGCTCGACTACTATTGCTTGGGCTTCCGGCTCGCACGCCGCCAGAAATAGAAGCCGACAGCGGCAAGCGGCAGCCCTACTCCCGCCACCGGGCCGGGAACACCCACCACCTTTGGTCGATCGCCGCCCGACCCTCCCCATCCGCCACGGTTGTCGTTCCGGTCGATGAAGCGGCTCAAGATATCGCCGAAGCTGATTTGGTAGTCGCCGATGCTGATTTGGTGGTTACCGCCCCGGCCAAAGCCCAGGCCGGGAGTATTGCCGCGATCGTTGGGCTGGGCGGCCAGAGCCGCCGAACCGGTAACGGCAAAAATGCCGATCGAAAATACCAGTACTCTCAAGTTCATCAAGTTGCGCTCCTTTGAACGGATTGAACTTCCGGTCTCCTGACGCTGCGGTAAGTAGAACGCCCATGACGCTGAAAAGCACATTAGGCAGTTCGAGGTAGCTCCGATTTGGGTAGCGCCGCCATGCAATTGGCGGGGATGACGGCAGGTGCTGGATTGCCGCGGTGATCGCAGGCTGTTGAGTGAGCGCGATGAGGTCGGCGCCTTCGGGTACTGGTCCCGCATTCGGCTCGCCGGCCTTGCCGCAATGGCGCTGCTCGGGCTGATTGCCCGGTTTGCGTCACCGCTCGCCCTGTTGGCTGGCACGACCGGCATCCTCATCGTCGTTGCGGCTGTGGAGCGCATTTGGCTGACCCGCCGGCAAAAGGCGAAAACTCAAGGCCTCGCATGGCAGCTGAGGCCAACTTCAGCACATACCCAGCAACCTCCCGTTGCGTGGTGCGTTTTCAAAAATGGTGCAGCGGGTGCGCATCGCTTATTCCAATTCGTAAGGCGCCTTATTATATGGCTGCTTATGATCAACACGGATGCAAATGTTAGTGAGGCTGCGGTAGTCGTCGAGCAAGGCAAGCGGTTCGGCTATGTCGTGCATGGCTTGGAGCGACTTTTGCGGCGACGTTTCGACATGCTGGCGCAACACCACGGGCTGACGCTGCCGCAGTGGCGTTTGATCGGGCAGCTGTCGGAGCGGGATGCCCTGTCGCAGGTGGTGCTTGCCGGTCTGCTCGACACCGATCCGATGACCGTCAGCGGCCTGGTCGAACGGCTGGAAGGCAAGGGGCTGGTGCACCGGATCACCGATCCGCACGATAGCCGCGCCAAGATCGTGATGCTGACCGACAAGGCAAGGGCGCTTTACGCCGAGATCAGGCGGCTGGTGGACGGCATTGCGCTCGAAATGTTCGAAGGCACTAGCGATGCCCAGCGGGCGACGGCCCTACGGGTCTTGCAAAGGATGAGCGCCAACCTCTCGAAGTAGCGCACTCAAGCCAGGGGAGATGGGTATGGATACCAGCACGAGACCTCCCGTGCAGGGCCAGGGCAAGGTCCTTCCGATGCCGAGCGCCGAGTCGCCCAAGCGGGCGCAGCCCGCCATCGCGGCACCGGCCCCCGAGGCGCCACCCGCCGCCCCGCCAAAGAAGAAACGCAATGTAAGGCGCCTGGCGCTGATGGTGCTGGTGCCGCTTTTGCTAGTGCTGGGCGGCGCCTATTACTGGCTGACCGGCGGGCGCTATGAGGACACCGACAATGCCTACGTGAAGCAACCGAAGGTTTCGCTTTCGGCGGACGTGGCTGGGCGCATCACTGAAGTCGGTGTCAAAGCCGACCAGCCGGTGCAAGCCGGCGCGGTGATGTTCCGCGTCGATCCCCAGCCGTTCCAGATCGCGCTCGACGAGGCCGAGGCCGCCCTCGCTGCGGCGCGGCTCAACGTCGAGCAATTGCGTGCCGCCTATATGACCGCGCAGGTCAAACTCGCTGCCGACCAGCGGACACTCGATATCCGGCACCGGGAGCAGGCGCGCGTCGAAAGCCTCGCCGGCAAGGGCGTCAGTCCCCCTTCCTCGCTCGATGATGTGCAACTGGCTACCCAGCAGGCGCAGGCGGCGGTGGACGAGGACAAGCAACAGGTGCAATCGACCCTTGCTGCGCTGGGCGGCAGCGCCGACGTCAAGACCGATGATATCCCGGCGGTAAAGCAGGCGCAGGCGACAGTGGCAAAAGCCCAGCTCGACCTCGCCAAGACCAAGGTTACGGCGCCGGCGAACGGGGTCGTGACCCAGGTCGACAGCCTCAATGTGGGGCAGTACATCACCCCGGGCGCCACCATCGCCAGCCTCGTGGAAGAGGGCGATACCTGGGTGGATGCCAATTTCAAGGAAACCCAGGTCGGATCGCTCAAGGTCGGCCAGCCGGCCAGCGTGGTCGTCGATGCTTATCCGGGTATCGCCTTCCACGGCACCGTCGATGCCGTCGGGCCTGCGACGGGATCGGAATTTTCCCTGATCCCGGCCCAGAATGCCACCGGCAACTGGGTCAAGGTCGTACAGCGTATCCCGGTTCGCATCAGGGTGCCGGCGCAGCCGGAGACCCCGCTGCGCACCGGCATGAGCGCCACCGTCTCGGTTGATACGGGCAAATCCCGACTCGACATGATGACCAAAGGCTGAGGTCTTAAGAGGGCTTGCTGGACTGGAGGAGTCCGATGGCGAGAACACCGCAATCCTATTCCGCCCCTGCCCTGGTTGTCAGGCATCGGGGGCTTCTCACCGTGGCCCTGATGCTGGCCACGGTCATGCAGGTGCTCGATACCACCATTGCCAATGTCGCGCTGCCGCACATGGCGGCCTCGCTCAACGCGGCGCAAAACGAAATTACATGGGTTTTGACCTCCTATATCGTCGCCGCGGCGATCGCGACGCCGCTCACCGGCTGGGTTTCGGACCGCATCGGTCAGAAGCGGCTGTTCATCGTGTCGGTGGTCGGCTTCACCGGCGCGTCGCTGCTTTGCGGAATCGCCACCAGCCTCGACGAGATGGTGCTGTTCCGCATCATCCAGGGCATTTGCGGCGCCTTCATCGCGCCGCTCGCCCAAACGGTGATGCTCAACATCAACCCGCGCGAGCGCATGGGCCAGGCGATGGCGATCTATGGCGCCGGCATCATGGTCGGCCCAATCATCGGCCCGACGCTGGGCGGCTGGCTGACCGAGAGCTTTAACTGGCGCTGGGTATTTTTGGTGAATTTGCCGGTGGGCGTGGTGACGGTCGCCATGCTCGCCATCTACATGCCCAACACCGATATCAGGCGCCGGCCGTTCGATTTCTTCGGCTTCGGCATGCTAGCTATCGCAGTCGGCGCGCTGCAGTTGCTGCTCGATCGCGGCGCCGATGTCGGCTGGTTCGACGCTACGGAGACCTGGATCTATCTCGGCCTCGTCATCGCGGGGCTGTGGGTGTTCGTCGTGCACTGCGCCACCGCGGAGCACCCTTTCGTCGATCTGAACATGTTCAAGGACCTCAATTTCGCGATGGGGCTGGTGTTCATCTTCATCGTCGGCATCACGCTGTTCGCCGGACTGGCCCTGCTGCCGCCGCTGCTGCAGAACCTGATGGGCTATCCGGTGATCTATACGGGCCTGGTGATGGCGCCGCGCGGCGCCGCCACCATGATATCGATGATCCTCGTCGGGCGCCTGGTCGGGCTGTTTGATTCGCGGCTGCTGGTGCTGGTCGGGCTGGGGCTGATGGCCTATTCGCTCTCCATGATGACCGGGTTCAACCTGCAGATGGATAGCAGCCCGATCATCTGGAGCGGCGCGGTGCAGGGTTTTGGCATGGGTTTCGTGTTCGTGCCGCTATCGACGCTGGCGTTTGCGACGATCGCCAACAAGTTCCGCACCGACGCTACCAGCATGTTCAGCCTGGTGCGCAATTTGGGCTCGGGCGTCGGCATCTCGATGGTGACGGCGGTGCTTGCCAACATGCTGCAGGTCAATCACGCCGAACTCGCGGAAAGACTGACCCCGGCGTCGGCGGCGGTCCGGAGCCAGATGCCGGACCTGCTCACCGGCAACCCGCAGGTCGTTGCGATCGTGAACGGGCTGGTATCGCAGCAGGCCGCGATGCTGTCCTATCTCGACGATTTCCAGTTGATGGTCTGGATCAGCCTGGCCTCGGTGCCGATCGTGCTGCTGCTGCGGGGCGGCAAGCCCAAAGGCGATGCACCCAAAAAAAGCCCAGAAGAACTGGCGCTCGAGCGCACACAGTCGACGGCCGAATAGTCCGGAGACGGAAGAGGCCGAACGCCGCTCTCCCTCCCTTCCTGATGGTCCCAACTGTCGCAGGCGGGCTACCGCCGGCGATCTTGGCCTTTCCAAGGACATGATGGTGTGGCATCAACAGCTTACCCTTTTGTGGGCGCACTACTCCATCGACGAGGCGACAATGACTGTCAGGCTGCACAAGGGCGATCTGCCCGACCTTTCGCGTTACGGCCGAGAAGTCGCCATCGATACCGAAACCATGGGGCTCGACCCGCGCCGCGACCGGCTCTGCGTGGTGCAGCTTTCGCCCGGCGACGGCAGCGCCGATGTGGTGCAGATCCCGGCCGATCTCACTTCGGCGCCGAACCTTGAAAAGCTGCTGAGTGATCCGGATCGCACCAAGATTTTCCATTTCGCGCGCTTCGACATTGCCGTCTTGAAGCACCGCTTCGGCATCGTCACCGGGCCGGTCTACTGCACCAAGATCGCCAGCAAGCTGGTGCGCACCTATACCGACCGGCATGGCTTGAAGGATATCGTCCGCGAGCTTTTGGGCGTCGATCTCTCCAAGCAGCAGCAATCGTCGGACTGGGGCGGGGAGAAGCTTTCCGACGCGCAGCTCGACTATGCCGCATCGGACGTCCTCTATCTGCACGATTTGAAGCGGCATCTCGATCGCATGCTGGCGCGCGAAGGCCGGACGGAATTGGCGAAGAGTTGCTTTGAATTCCTGCCGACCCGTATCGCTCTCGACCTGCAGGGGTGGTACGAGACGGACATCTTCGCCCACAGCTGATAGTAAGATGACAGCGAGCGCCGATACCGATTTCGATCAGCGCCAGAGGGTCTTCCGCCGGCTCCGCCTGCGCAATCGGTTTGTTACCGTGTTGCGCCTGGCGCTGCCGCTGCTGGGGGCGCTGGTGCTGGCGCTGCTCTGCGGGCAGATCTATCTCACCAGCCTCACCCGGCAATATGGGGTGAGCCGGATCACGATCGATCGCGGCTCGATTGCCGTCGATTCACCGAAATATGCGGGGGTGATGGGGGATGGTTCGAGCTACAGCATGACCTCGGCTTCAGCCAAGGCCGCCCTCACCGACATGAACGTGATCGATCTCACCGACGCCAAGGTCAATTTCACCAAAGCCGACGGCACGCAGATGAATGCGGTCGCCGCGGCGGCGAGCATGCAGACGACGGACCAGCTGATCTTCGTGCCGGGGCTTGCAAATGTGTCTGACTCGACCGGCACGCGCGGCACGCTCAATGATTAGGTGGTCAACTGGCCGCACCAGACCCTGCACTCGACCGGCAAGGTGCATTTCGACTATGCGGACGGGACCGTGATCGATTCCGAGGGGCTCGACTACGACGCCAAGGCTCGCACCTGGATCTTCCATCGGGCTACTGTGGTTTTGGCGAAGACGCCGGGAGAATGACGATGATTCGTTTGGGCGCAATCGCTGCGATCCTCTGCCTGATGCTGGGCGCGGCGCCCCCGTTGGATACCGGCAAGCACCCGGTCAAGGTCACGGCCGACAACTTTGCCATCGATGAAGCGACGCACGAGGCGGTATTCACCGGCAACGTGCTGGTGATCCATCCGCGGGTGACGGTGTGGGCGGCCAAGGTGACGGCCGAATACGGCAGCGGCGGCCCATCCGACGTAAAGACGTTCATCGCCACCGGCAGCGTCAAGCTCAAGACCAAGGACCAGACCGCGACCGGCGACAAGGCGGTGTTCGATCCCAAGACGCAGTTGCTGCATCTCACCGGCAATGTGCTGGTGGTCAACGCTTCGGGCAAGGTCAACAGCCCCGAGCTGGTGGTCGATCTCGACAAGAACACTTCGGTTTTCACCGGCACCAAGGGGGGGCGCGTGACCAGCGTGTTCAACCCGGAATGAACGACGAGCGCGCTCTTGGCCGGATCGATCCGCGCGGCTGGCTGGTCGCGCACGGGCTGGCCAAATCCTTTGGCAAGCGCGTTGTGGTGCGCGATGTGAGCATTGCAGTGCGGCGCGGCGAGGCGGTGGGCCTGCTCGGCCCGAACGGGGCGGGCAAGACCACGGTTTTCACCATGATCATGGGGCTGGTCCGGCCCGACAAGGGTGAGATACACCTCGACGGCACGCCGATCACCCATTTGCCGCTGTTCCAGCGCGGCCGACTCGGCGTCGGCTATTTGCCGCAGGAGCCGTCGATCTTTCGCGGCTTGAGCGTTGCCGGCAACATCCTGGCGGTGCTCGAAGGCCATGTGCGCTCGAAGCGCGAGCGCAATGCGCGGCTGGAGGAACTGCTCGAAGAGTTCGCCATCGGACACCTGCGCAATGCCAACGCGCTGTCGCTTTCGGGCGGCGAACGGCGGCGCGTCGAAATCGCGCGGGCGCTGGCGGCCGATCCGGTATTCATGCTGCTCGACGAACCGTTCGCCGGCGTTGATCCGATCGCGGTGGCCGAGGTGAAATCGCTGGTACGGCAGCTGACGCAGCGCGGCATCGGCGTGCTGGTCACCGACCATGCGGTGCGCGAGACGCTGAGTCTCGTCGATCGCGCCTACCTCATCCATGGCGGCACGGTGATGATCCAGGGCAAGCCCGAGGTGATCATGGCCGATCCGGACGCGCGCCGCGTCTACCTGGGCGACACGTTTTCGATCTAGCGGGTGCGCGGGAATGATACGGGGGAAGCGGCGGGAACGGCGCGAGGGGAAGCCGCGCCGGCGTATGGACGCTCCCGCGTACTCGACGCTGTCGGCTCGCCCCAACTACCGCTAGCCAAACGGATTAACGATGCTTGGCACAAAACTTGCCCTGCCGCGCTGAATGGGGCATGTTGAGCGCGGGCAAATCACAATTTGGCGGGAGCTTCGTGGATGGCGTTAGGGCCGCGGCTGGAATTTCGGCAAGCGCAAAGCCTGACGCTGACGCCGCAGCTGATGCAGTCGATTCGGCTGCTGCAGCTGGGCCATCTCGAACTCAACGTCTTCGTCGAGACTGAACTGCTGCGCAACCCGCTGCTCGAACGGCAGGAGGGCGGCGAGACCCTGGAGGCCGAAGCGGGCGAAGGGGTGGAACCGGCCGTCGAACTCAGCGCCTACGAGGACACCGTCGATCACGGCGACCGCATCCAATCGGCCGACTCGATCGCCAGCGGCTTCGATACCGAAGTCGAGAACGTCTTTCCCGAGCAATCCGGCCAGGATGCGCCGGGGCCGATGCTCAATGACCGTTCCGCCGGTGGGCTGGCGGAAGGTGGCGAGGTGCCGAATCTCGATCAGTTTGTGGCGGCTCGGCCGTCGCTGTCAGATCACCTCGCCGACCAGATCGGCCATATCCTCAAGGACCCGGCGGAGCGCCTGATCGGGCGCTATCTGATCGATACCCTCAACGAGGCCGGCTATCTTTCGAGCGACGTGGCGAGCATCGCCGAGGCGCTGGGCACCGCCACCGAGACCATCGAGGCGGTGCTTGCAAGAGTGCAGGGCTGCGATCCGGTGGGGGTTTTTGCCCGCGACGTTGCCGAGTGCCTCGCCATCCAGCTGCGCGAAAAAGACCGGCTCGACCCTATGATGGCCAAGCTCCTGGCCAATCTCGACCTGCTGGCTGCCCATGAAATGGTAGCGCTGGCCCGCGCCGTGGGTGCCGATCGCGAGGATCTGGCCGACATGCTCGCCGAATTGCGGGCGCTCGACCCGCGCCCGGGGCTGGCGTTTGATGGCGGTCCGATCGTTCCCGTTGTCCCTGATGTGTTCATCCGCAAGGCGCCGGGCGGGGATTGGGCGATCGAACTCAATGCCGAAATCCTGCCGCGGGTGCTGGTCAACCGCACCTACTACGCCACAGTGAGCAAGAAGACCCGCGATCCCGGCGAAAAGAGCTTCCTGACCGATTGCCTCGCCACCGCCAACTGGCTGACCAAGAGCCTCGACCAGCGGGCGCAGACCATTTTGAAGGTCGCGACCGAGATCACGCGGCAGCAGGATGGGTTCCTGCTGCACGGCGTCTCGCGCCTGCGGCCGATGACCCTGAAGACGGTCGCCGATGCCATCGACATGCACGAATCGACAGTGAGTCGCGTTACCTCGAACAAATACGTCTCGACCCCGCGCGGCCTGTTCGAGATGAAATATTTCTTCACCACCGCGCTCGGCTCGAGCACAGGGGAGGCCGAGCATTCGGCCGAAGCGGTGCGTCACCGCATCAAGCAGATCATCGATGCCGAAGCGACGGCCGAAATCCTCTCGGACGATACGATCGCCGAAATGCTGCAAAAAGAGCAGGGCATCGAGGTGGCGCGGCGCACCGTGGCAAAATACCGCGAGGGCATGAACATCCCCTCCTCGGTGATCCGGCGCCGGCAGAAACGGGCGCTGGTGGGCGCGCGTTAGACTGCCGTCTCGAATTCTTCGCCCGATCTCACACGGAGAATCCCGCATGGGGGCGTTCGCATCGGCCAAAGGCTAAACCGTTGGAACTGCCCTGTCATCTTTGAATTAGTGGCTATAAGTCCGCTTGCGCATTGCCTCTGTCGGTGCGGGGGGGCTAGACTCAGTGCAGTGGCACGACCATGTAAAAGGGGTCGGGTTCAACGACAGGCGAACAACGCAAGAGGGAGCCATGGCCTTACGAGTATCTGGCAAGAACGTCGATGTTGGCGATGCACTGCGCACCAAGGCGCAGGACCATTTCAACGCTGTAGTTACCAAGTATTTCGACGGCGGCTACGATGGACATTTGACGCTCGAACATGAAGGCGCGGGATTTCAAGCCGTCTGCATGATCCATCTGGATTCGGGAGCCGATCTATCGGCCAGCGCCTATGGCGGGGATGCCGTCTCTGCCTATGAAATCATGGCCGCGACCATCGAGGAACGGCTGCGCCGCTATAATCGCAAACTGAAGTCGCACCGCCGCCGCGAGAACGGCGAGACGACCGAGGCGCAGACCTATGTGCTGGCGGCAACCGAGGGCGAGGATGAGCTCGCCGAGGACTTTTCACCGGCGGTGATCGCCGAGACCACTTCGAACCTGAAACGCCTGAGCGTGGGGGAAGCGGTGATGGAACTTGATCTGGCTCAATCCGATGTGGTGGTTTTCCGGCATGCTGGACATGGCGGGCTGAATGTGGTCTACCGCCGGGCCGACGGAAATATCGGCTGGATCGATCCAGCCCTGAGCGCAAACTAGTCCCGCGCTCAGCCTTGATTTCCGAGACATCACAAGGGTTCTTT
>JAQGKB010000239.1 GCA_028290345.1 Hyphomicrobiales bacterium
GCCACGAACGGTTTCTCATTCTCCGGCATTTCGCGGTCGGAGAAGATAGCGCCGACCGGGCAGACCGAGAGGCAGATGCCGCAGTCGATGCATTCGTCGGGGTGGATGTAGTACATCGTGTCGCCCTCGTAGATGCAATCGACCGGGCAGACGTCGACGCAGGCGCCGTCCTTCACGTCGAGGCAGGCGGAGGCGATGACGTGGGTCATCAGAAGCCTCCCCAGACCGGCTTGCGCTTTTCGCGGAAGGCGCGGACCCCGACCTTGGCGTCCTCGGATGCGAGCGCGCGAATGACCGCCGGCAAACGCTGGCCGTGCGCCTCTTGCGGGTTGAGGTGGGCGGTGCGTTGCACCGTCTGCTTGATGGCGCGGACGGACAGCGGGGCGCAGGCGACGATATCCTGCAGCCAGCCCTGCACGGTTTCGTCGAGCTTTTCGCGCGGTACCACGTCGTTGATCAGCCCGATCTCCTTGGCGTCGGCAGCACTCAGACGGCGACCGGTGAGCAGCATGCCCATGGCCAGCTTGTAAGGAACCTGGCGCTGCAACTGGATCATGCCACCATCGAGCGGCAGGAGACCGAGGCGCGGTTCGGTGAGCCCGAACTGTGCTTCCTCGACAGCCACGACGATGTCGCACCCCAGGATGATCTCAAACCCGCCACCGAAGGCCAGCCCGTTCACACGGGCAATGACCGGAATATCCAGCGTCTTGCGCAGCGCGATGCCGCCAAAGCCGCCATTCCAGGGGCGAACCCAATAGTCGAGCCCGGCCTCGCCGGTCTCCTTGACATCGGCGCCGGCGCAGAAGGCGCGTTCGCCGGTGCCGGTAATGACGGCCGCACGTACCGTCTCATCCGCCTCGAGTTGCAGCCAAATCTTCTCCAGTTCATCGGCCATGCCCTGCCCGACGGCATTAAGGCGCTCCGGCCGGTTGAGGGTGATCCAGGCGATGTTATCGCGGATTTCGAAATCGACGTTCATGCCAGTGTCCCCTCACTGCGCATCGCCGCTACCGTCTCGGCGCTGTAGCCGATTTCGGCGAGGATTTCGGCACCGTGTTCGCCGACCTTGGGGGGCGGCAACCGGATTTCGACATCCATGTCCGAGAGGTGCACCGGCGCCGAAAGCAAGCGCAGTGCATCCGGGCCATCGCCAGAACGCAGCAACATCTTGTTGATCGCGGTCTGCGGATCCTCCAGGGCCTCCGACAGCGGACGCACCGGGGCGCAGAGAATATCGACGGCGTCTAAATTCTTGATCCACTTGGCCGTCGGGCCTTCGGCGAACCGCGCGCGCAGTAGGTCCTGGATCTCAGGACGGTTTTTCACCAGATTGGCGAACGTTGAAAAACGTTCGATCTGCGACAGGTCCTCCATCTCCAGCGCCCGGCAGATGAGTTGCAGCGGGTTTGGCTTGAAGGTACCACCCACGATGGCGACGGCGCCGTCCTGCGTCGGGAAGACGCCGGTCAGCGGGAACCCGCCATAGTTGAGATAGGTGTCGCGCATCATGCTCATCGCAGCTTCCTGCATCTGCATGGCCAGCACACTGTCATAGAGCGATACTTCTACTTGTTGCCCTTTTCCGGTCCGCTCACGGTGCAGCAAGGCCAGAAGCACTGCCTGCACGAGATGCATGCCCGCGCTGAAATCGGCGAGGGTCGTCGGATAGACGGTGAGCGGCCCCGACATGTCGGAGCGGCGGTGCATTAGCCCGGTCATTGCCTGGGCCAGCACGTCCTGCCCGCCCTTGTGCGAATAGGGGCCCTTGGAGCCAAAGCCGGAGCCTGAGGCGACGATCAATTTCGGATTGATCTTGCTGAGGGTTTCGTAGCTGAAGCCGAGCTTATCCATGGTGCCGGCGCGGAAATTGCTGACCACGACGTCGGCGCCTTCGACGAGCTTATAGACGACGTCCTTGCCGGTCTTGGAGCGCAGGTCAAGCGCGATGCTGCGCTTATTGCGGTTGAGCGACTGGAACACCGGGTTCTGCAAGCCGGCTGGATCGCCGGGGATCGACGTGCGCGACAGGTCGCCATCGCCGATCTTTTCAATCTTGATGACATCGGCGCCGAAGTCACCGAGCATTTGCGTCGCGGCCGGGCCCATCATCACCTGGGTGAAGTCGATGATCTTGATGCCGGAAAGCGGATAGACGGGCTTTCCGTCAGATGATGTGGTCGTCATGCCTGTTCCTTGATTATGGTCGCATTGGATGAGGGTTGATCGCCGGGATCGGCGCCACCGGCCCGCAGCCGGGCTTGCAATTTGGGCACATCGACGTTGCGGACCGTGACGCCGGACTCGAGCGCCAGCGCCGCGGCCACGCCAGCCGCCTCGCCCATCGCCATGCAAGGCGGGATTTCGCGGGAGATCTTCTGCGCCGCCGAAGTCGCGGAATAATGCCGACCCGCCACAATGAGTTGGTCGACGCTGCGGGGCAGGAGAGCGCGGTAAGGCGTGTAGTAGTCCCTGCCCCGCGCGATGCTGTCAGGGAAGGCGATGCGGTTGTTGATATCTTCCTTGCTGACAACGTATTCGCCATCGAGCAACCGGGTCTGGCGGACGCCGGACTGCGGCGCGAGGTCGACGATGTAGCAATCCTCGAATCCGGGCAGCGTCTGGCGGGCCTGTTCGACCACATCATGGATGCGCTTGCGGGATTCGAACTCAAGCTTGGTCAGGTCTTCGACATTGGTGCCGTCAAGGCCCGCCACATGCGGACAATTGCACCAGACAACCCCGGGAAGCGGTGTTTTCAGCCACCAGTATTCCCAGGCGCCGCCGAGCATGCGGCGTATTTCACGGTCGACTTCCTGATACTTCTCCGGCTCCTGCTGCTGGAAATCCTCCGCCAGCTCAGTATTCACGCCGCCAAGGCGGAACACCGTTGTGACGATGTAGCCGCCCTTGGTGAAGGGCGCGCCGGCGCTGGCGGCAACGTCGAGGTCACCGGTGGTATCGACTATGACCGAGCCCATGATGGCCTCCGGCCCGCTCTTGGTTTCGACGATGACGCCCGTCGCGCGGCCGTCTTCGACGATGGTCGAGGAGAACCAGCTATGGAGGCGCAGGTTGACGCCGGCCTCCAGCACCATGTCGTCTGACGCGCGTTTCCAGCCGTCCGGATCGAAGGCGGCGGCGTAGCAGATTGGGTGTGGACGGAGCTTGCTGTTCGGATCGAACGCCCCCCAGCGCGCCCATTTGCGTTGACTTTCCGCGCTGCTGCCCCATTCGTGCTCGGGCGGGTAGATGGCGAGCCCATAACGTTTCATGCGCTCGATCAGTTCGCCGCAGACGCCGCGGATGGTGATTTCCGAGCCGTTGCACATGTCATCGAGCAGCAGGACCATACCGCCCGAGGCAAGGCCGCCGAGGTAGGGATACCGTTCGACCAAAGTGACCGACGCACCGTTGCGGGCGGCGCCAATGGCGGCGCTGAACCCTGCCGGGCCGCCGCCGATGACGACGACATCGGAACGCGCAGCGATCCTGGCGTCGCGGCCCGGCGCGAAAACAGTTTGACTATCGATAGTCATCATAAAATCCGTTCTGAAGAAGAGGGGCGATTGGACGAGCCGACCTGCCGTTTACCGGCTCTCAGGCTGCCACCGCACGAAGGCACGCTCCGCGCCGAGAATGACGAGGAAGAAGGCCAGCGAGAAAAACGCTCCCATGAGCACGGTCGCGTAGAGCAGTTCGGAGTCGAAATTGTAGGTCGCCTGGATGATCAGCGCGCCGATGCCGACCTGCGAACCAATCCATTCACCGACGATTGCGCCGAGCGTCGCCGTGCTGGCGGCGATCTTCAGGGCCGAAAACAGATAGGGCAGCGACGTCTGCAGGCGAAGCCGCCAGAACACTTCCGCTTTAGTGGCAGAGAGAATGTGCATCAGTTCCATCGACTGCGGACTGACAGCCTGGAGGCCACGCACCATGTTGACCAGAGTCGGGAAGTAGACGATCAGCGCCGCGATCGCGATTTTCGGCTCCATGCCATTGCCGAGCAGCAGGATCAGGATCGGCACTTTGGCGACGATCGGAATCGAGTTGAGCAGCACTGCCACCGGATAGACGATGCGCTCTATCCGCCGGCTGTGCACGAAGACGGTTGCCGTGGCCACCGCGAGCACATTGCCGATCAAAAACCCTCCGAGGGCTTCTAGAGCAGTGGGCACAAGGTTCGAAAACAGGAGTTGAAATTTGTTGGCGAAGGTCACTGCGACGGCGACAGGCGACGGAGCGATATAGGGCGGCACCTTGAACGCCACGATGATCAGCCACCACACCACGACCAGCAGGACAGTGCCGATCACCGGCATCAGGTAACGCTCAAAAGCTTCGGAGCGCTGCCTCGCGACCCAACTCGCGTCGGCCGTTTCCTGCAGGGCTGCGTCGGCGGTCTCTTGGCTTTCCATTGTTTGAACACTCATCAGCAAGTCTCCAGAACGGTTCTGAGATAGCCGGCCATCTTGGTGAAATCGGCGGTTTCGCGTAGCGCGAGCTTGCGCGGCTCGGGCAGATCGATCTGTATGATTTCCCGAACTCGCCCCGGCCGGGCTGCCAGCATCATCACCTGCTGGCCGAGGAAGGCGGCTTCGTAGATGGAGTGAGTAACAAAGACGACGGTCGTGCCGGTCTCCCGCCAGATGCGCAGCATCTCTTCATTGAGGCGATCGCGAGTGATCTCGTCCAGGGCGCCGAAAGGCTCGTCCATCAACAGGAGCTTCGGCCCGCCGAGCAAGGCGCGGGCGATGGCGACGCGCTGCCGCATGCCGCCCGACAGTTCGTGCGGAAAGGACTTTTCCCAGCCGGCGAGGCCGACTAGGGCCAGCAATTCTTCCGCCGACGGCCCCTGGTTGGCGGCCTTCTTGTGCTTGCCGCCTACGGCGAGCGGGAGCCGGACGTTGTCGATAACATTGCACCACGGCAACAGCGCCGATTCCTGGAAAACAAAGCCGATTTCGCGGTTACGCCGGGCCTCGTCTGGGGTTTTGCCCAATACGAGTATCGCGCCCGACGTGGGTTTGGTGATATCGGCGATGACGCGCAGCAGAGTGGATTTCCCACATCCCGAAGGACCGAGAAGGGTAAGGAAACCGCCCTGCTCCAGCGTGAAGGAGACGTTGCTGAGTGCTGTCACTCCTTTGCCGGCGCCGTTGAACCGAACTGAGACGCCAGTGGCGTCCAGCGCGAGTAGAGGTGTCGCGTTCATCGTCGATATCTCCTGAGGATCAGCCGATTTTCGCGCGAGCGTCTGCGGTGGCGTTGAGGACGTCGAGCGTCAGGCAATCCTCGACTTTCGGGGCCTGCCGCGCGAACTGCTTCAAGCCCGACCACATCTCGATCTGGGACTGCCAGATCGCGGGATCCATCGTGCCCCAGCCCTTCTGCTTGGTATTGGCGTTGTACATGTACGGTTTGACGGCAGCCATCGCGGCCATTTCGTCGTCATGCACCATGGTCGGATATTCCTTGATCAGGAGATCGGCCGCTTTGGCTGGATTGTCATAGGCATAGCCCCAGCCCTTGCTCGCAGCGCGGAGGAAGGCCTCGAGCAGCGGGCGGTTGTTGGCGATGTTGTCGAGGGTTGCGTAGTACGGGTTGGTGTAAAGTTTTACCCCCGTATCCCAGAGGCGCATGAACACGCGGTCCTCGCCCAGCGGCTTGAGCTGGCTGACATTGGCGACCGAGGCTGTAACCACATCGACCTGGCCGGTAAGGATCGGCGTCATGTCCCAGGACATGATGAAAACCTTCACATCGTCGGGATTGATGTTGTTCTTGGCCAGCATCGCCTTGAGCAGGATCTGCCCCGTTCCCTGGGTGCCGACGGTCTTGCCGATCAAATCGTGCGGGGTGCGCACCGGCTTCTTGGCTAGCGAAAAATAACCGTAGGTATGTTCCTGTCCGCCGACTGCGAAGCACTTGATCGGAATGCCCTGCGAAACCGCCAGCATCAGTGAGGGGCTGGACGAGGTCTGGCCAACAGCGGCCTTTCCAGAGGCCACGGTGGTCACGCCGTCATTGTTGGGTCCACCGGGCTGAAGCGTGAAATCAATGCCCTCGGCGTCGAAATAGCCGAGTTGCTTGGCCACCACTTCGCCGATCTGCAGGCTGCTGAGGAGACCGCCGGTCTGCATCGTGACAGCTGTCTTGCCCGCCGCATTTGCCAAGCCGGAGAAGCCGAGCAGGCCTCCCGCGGCTAGGCCCCCGGCGAGTGCGGTTGAACCGCTCAGGAAGCTGCGCCGGGAGAACCGGGTGCCGTTCATAACCATAAAATACGTCCTTTCCAGAAATGGATGCGCGTTCAGGTGGCCGAATTTTGTATTTTGTGTTTTGAATAAGGATACCGGTCTGATTTTTTGTCAAGCCAGGTTGAATAGAAAAACAGCACAACATCAATGTGCCCAAAATGTAGGCGTGCTGATGCCGTTTTTCGCATGCGTTGATTCAGCGGAAATCTCATTGAGGCTGGCGGGACAAACACTCGCAGGGAGCCGCACCGTGCAGAACGTCGACCACAGGGTCCGCCGCGGATTGAACACCGAATGTCCGCCCAAATCCGATGGCGCCGATTGAGGCATCCGAGAGAATGGCCTATGAGGTGGATTGCGGAATCGCGTGCCGTTCGACCAGCGCAACTCGCCTGATGTTGTTCTCGGCAGAATGCTAACCTCGCCTGTTTTGTGATGCGATTTCGCGGCGGAGGCGCAATACTTGCCACCAGTCTCGTTCGAGCTCTGGCCGCCCTCGATTTTCTACCAACTGCAAGGGAACAGTCCGATGACTGACATACAGCCGGCTTCTGACGTGATCGTTCGACGCGGCCTGCACCTGGAATTGCAGGAACGGTTGCGGGAAATGATCATCGAGGGCGAACTGAAGCCCGGCGAAAAGATCCTGGAGCGGGTGCTGAGCGAACGTTTTGGCGTCTCGAGGACGCCGCTGCGCGAGTCCCTTCGGGCGCTAGCGGTGGAGGGCCTCGTCAGCCTCCTACCCAACAAGGGGGCCATCGTCTCGGTGATCACCCAGGGTGAAATCAACGAGCTCTACCCAATCATTGGATCGCTCGAAGCACTAGCCGGCGAGTACGTCTGCGCCAAAGCGACCGAAAGCGATCTCGAGCACTTTCGGTCCCTGCACGCGCAATTGCGAGCACACTACGAAGCGCGGCAGGAAAGCGCCTATCGCCGTACCAACCGAGAATTTCACGATTACCTTTTCGAGGTCTCGGGCAACGTGGCGCTGCGCGAAATGTATCAATCGCTGCTGGTTCGTATCCATTCGTCCCGGTTCATCGTGCAGAAGTCCCAGGACGACTGGACGAGCGCGATGGAGGACCATGAATCGATCATCGCGGCGCTGGAAGCACGCGATGCGCCAAAGCTAGCCGTCATCCTCAAGCATCACCTGGCGGAAACTGCCGCGCGATCCACGCAGAACGCCCTAACGCGCGACGGGTCGTCCTAAGGCCTCTCGGGCTGCTGCCCAGATCAGGACGGCTTGGCGCCAATCCCCCTCAGGACGATCTCACGCACCGTGACCTTGGCGGCCTCGAACTCGTCATCGGTCAGACCCCTGCC